>NZ_JBMVQP010000005.1:0-117366 GCF_050522425.1 Myroides sp. C6-3
CTGGCTGAGTGGTAGGCCTAGTCCCGCAAGGATTAGTAGGTTGGTTCGAATCCAACGGGAACCTCGAAATGGTTATCAGTTAACGGTTATCGGTTATCAGTTAACGGTTATCAGTAGGTTTTTCTAAAAGAGGCAATATTGCCTTTAAACGAAAATCAACGCACAACAAATGGTTCTCTGGCTGAGTGGTAGGCCTAGTCCCGCAAGGATTAGTAGGTTGGTTCGAATCCAACGGGAACCTCGAAATGGTTATCGGTTATCGGTTATCGGTAGATTTTTCTAAAAGAGGCAATATTGCCTTTAAACGAAAATCAACAAACAACAAACAACAAACAACGAACGCCGAACAACAACAAACAAATAGTCCCATGAAAATACACCGAGAAGGAAGAGGTCCTATAACCTTTGCAAGTTGCGTTTTTTTAGTATGCAATGGATTAATTTTCACTTTATTACCCTCAACGTTGTGGTATGTGCAGGGGTTTATACTCTTGTTAACTGCGAGTTTATTGGGTTTGGTTCTTTTTTTCTTTCGCATCCCGAATCGAATACTGATAAAAGGTGAGGCTTGTATACAAGCGCCTTGTGATGGAACGGTAGTGGTGATAGAAGAAGTGGAGCCGGATGAGTATTTTAGTGAAAAACGCTTGCAGATATCTGTATTTATGAGTGTATTGAATGTGCATGTAAACCTTAACCCGATCGACGGAAAGATCGTGTATAATCAGTATCACAAAGGAAAAAATTTAGTGGCGTGGCATCCAAAATCGTCCACAGAGAACGAGAGACACAGCGTGGTGTATCAGCACGGGAATGGAAAAGAAGTACTAGCAAAGCAAATTGCTGGAGCCTTAGCGAATCGCATCGTCAACTATGTACCTTGTGGAACAGTAGCTGTGCAAACGGAGGAAATGGGATTCATTAAGTTCGGATCTCGTGTGGATCTGCTTGTGCCTTTAGATTGTGCGGTTAAGGTACAGTTGGGAGAAAAGGTACAAGGGGGGATTACCACATTAGCAACGTGGTAGTACGATTAGGAGGATTGTTCTTGCAGACAAGTTGCAAGTAAGTGTATTCCCTTTTCTAATTCTTCCATGGAAGAAGTCCCAAAACTCAAACGCAATCCATCCGCTGAAGAAGGAGAGAAGTAATAGTCGTTAGGGTTGACCAACTGCATACCTTTTGCCGCTAAGTGTTGGATTAATAGGGTATAATCAACTGGTTGGTTGGGCTTGATCCAAAAGGCTAACCCACCGTCCGGCACGGTAAAGGTAACACGGTCTGCTAAGTGTTGCTGGAGCAATTGACGGGTATAGTCTCTTTTTTCTTTGTATAAACTTGTCGCTTTTTTAATATGTTTTTTTATCAGGCCGTCTTCTATTAACTGGAGGACGGCTTGTTCCATGATGCGATCTCCTTGGATATCGATAATCTTTCTCAACTTCGCTATCTTGTCAATCAAATGCGTTTGACTCGTCACTAAGAAGCCCACGCGAAGTGCAGGTGCAACTACTTTACTCAGTGTGCCGATATAAACGTAATTTTTAAGCTCAGCATAGCTACACAAAGGCAATACTGGTCGGTAGGTATAGTGAAATTCGTTGTCATAATCATCTTCAATCACCGTGATATTGTATTCGTTAGCGAGTTGAACAAGCGCTAAACGTCGTTGTAAACTCAGGGTTACGGTGGTTGGAAATTGGTGATGAGGAGTGAGGTAAACTGCTTTGATCTTGGGATTTTGTTGCAGTTGTTCCCTCAAAGTCGATACGCAGATTCCCTCTGCATCCACTTGTACGGGAATTAAAGTGGCACCTGCCTGTTCAAAAGCATGCCAAGCCGATTGATAACCGGGATTCTCCACGATAATAGCATCTCCCTTTTGTAGTAAACACTGCGCAATTAAATAGATCGCCATTTGTCCCCCTCGAGTAATACAGACGCGATCTTCTTTCACATGCATACCTCTTTGATGATTGAGCATATGTGCAATATGTTGAATAAATCGGTGATCACCCAAAGCATTGCCATAACCCATCATCTGCCATTTAGCATTGCGATTGAATATTTGTCGATAGGCACGTGCTAATTCTTTTACTGGTACTATCTTACTGTCGGGATAGCCATTGTCAAAAACTAGAGACATAACCGATTGATTCGCTGGTTTTAAAGTAGCAGTTGAAGTCGATGTATGTCTTATTGGCTTGGATAAAGGAATGGATTGAGCAATATAAATACCCTTGCGCTCCAAAGATACTAGCCATTCCTCATCTATCAGTACACTTAGTGCCTTGACAATCGTATTGCGATTTACCTTTAGCATTTCAGCTAATGTTCTTGTACTAGGTAAAATATCCCCCTTTTGAAGTCTTCCCTGCTGGATCGCCGCAATTAGAGCATCCGCTATTTGCAAGTAAAGCGGTTGATCAGAAGAGGAATCCAAGCGAATTTCTAATTTCCAAAGCCTTTTCATATGGACTATTTAATGAAGTTAATAAAGTAATTGCTCGTAGTCCAAATATAAGCAATTATTTGGTTTTTTTGTTCGTTGTTTGTTGTACGTCAACCGTTCACTGTCAACCGTTCACTGTTTGATATGAAGGTGATCCATAAGGAAACCATTTTGGAGCAGTTTCTTTTTGTATTTAAAAATATTCAGTTCCTGATGCATCAATATTCGCAGGGGGAATATTCATGATTTCAATGGATTGTAAGGTTGATCCCGCATGTAGAAAAAAATGAAATAGTTTGAACTAATGTTTAGGAAAAAGCGATTATTTTCAGTTTGTTATTGGTTTATTTCATACATTAGTTTTGTTCATCTAACAAAGTAAAGAAATGAGAAAGGTTTTATTGTATTGTTTTGTGCTGCTGTGCAGTTTACATGTTTTGGCAGGACCTAGAAAAATTAAAGGATTGGTGCTAGCAGAGGATGGATTTCCTTTACCTGGGGCTTCTGTTTTAGAAAAAGGAACAGAAAATGGCGTTGCTTCGAATGTCGATGGCGTATTTGAAATTAGTGTAAAAAATAAAAAAAGTGATTATATCGTAATTGCTTATATAGGGTTCCATACCCAAGAAATTAAGTTGGAAAAAGATAAGGACTTTTATACCATTACTTTAGAAGAAGATGTAGGTGACGTTGAAGAAGTAATTGTTATTCACAATTTAGATTCATCTATCAGGAAGAGAAGAGACTGTGGCTTACCAGTTGGAATTTCAGCTAAAGATTTGAGAGAAATTAAAGCACCGAGTGAGGTAAAGATTGAGAATAAAGAGCAATAGAGGTGATTGAAGAACATGTGTTTTTAATGAGGTAGGAAGTTAGCAGGGGAACACCTTCGACGTACAGGGCAGCAAATAAGCATAAAGGAAATTGAGAAAAATATAATTCTTCAATTTAGGGGTATTGGAAGTCAAGGGGATGAAAAAATCTACAGCAGAGAAGTTCGTTAGAAGTTGAACGAGTAAAATCTCTATTTTGGAATTAATACACGTATTGCTTCTCAATTTAAAAGTTTAAGAACGGGATGGAGGTTAAGTTTCTCTTTTATGTATTTTTATTTTATAAAGATTTTTGCTGATTTGTTTTGATAATTATTGTTAAAAATAGTAAAATAAATAGAAACAACTACTCTTTTTTATTGATTAGTTGTTTTTTGTTTAATATCAGAACTTTGTTTTTATTATCTTTGTATGATTAAGTAGTAACAAAAAAAAAAGAAAGTGATGATTAAGAAAATTGCAATTTATTCTTTTGTATTGATTAGCAGCTTATTCGTTGGTGTAAGTTGTAGTAGTGATGACAACAAAGGTGGAGATGGAGGTGGAGATGATAATGGAGGTAAAAAAGGCACAGCATCCGCTACAGTAGCAGGAACGTATATAGGGGCTTATGATTCAAATGAATTTAATAAGATTCTATTGGTAGAAGATTTGGGAGACAATAGAATAAGAATGAGTGGTAATGATCGAACACCAATTGAGATGAACGTTCAGTTTGTTTCAGAATATACAGACCACAGAGATGTAATGCATCAGACGGGGGAGTTAGCAGGGGTGTTAGTTTATTCAGCAGCCTCAAAAACGCTCAAGTTTTCAGGAAAAAAAATAATGGAAAATCAAAAGCGTATTTTCTTTGAAGGAAAGAAACAGTAAATCAGTGTTCTACTGATTTTATATGAATTAAAATTGCTTTAATAGTAGTACCAAAAACCAAAAAACCAAAATTGAGAAGAGGAAAGGCTTAAAGAAGTCTTTCCTTTTTTTGTTCCTCTTTTCATCAACTAGAAAAGGAAATTGCCGTTTGGCCTTTGTTAATGGCTAAACTTCATGCTTTTGCCACAGAAAGCAAGCTGAAAACAGCCAATACCCTGTTGAATCTAGAAGCAAAAGAACGATATTTGCTGTTTTTGTCTCATTATCCTGGATTAGTCAATCGGGTGCCAATGGGTATGTTAGCTTCTTATTTAGGAATTACTTCCTCTTCTTTAAGTAGAATTCGAAGAGGAGTATAAGAAGAGGAGTATAAGAAGAGGGGGGACGAATAGTTATACCGGCAACAAGATTTTGGGCATAGCATCTAAGAAATAGGGTAAGGGATATACAAGGTGATCACCGTGCCTTTGCCCAAAGCAGAATCAAGGTGGAGCGCTGCCCTGATTTGTTCTGCACGCTCAAATATATTAGCAATTCCCATGCCTTTGGAGTCGATTTCTTCAAATCCAATTCCATTATCTTGGATTGATACTTTTATTTTTGAATCGTCTTCAACAAGCGAAAAAGAGAGGTGACAGTGGGTTGCTTTAGCGTATTTATTTACATTTTGAAGCGCCTCGCGCAAGATGTAATACAAGTTGGACTTGGTACTAGCAGCGAGGAGTTCAAAGTTAATTTGCGCATCATACTCAACGGAAAACTGAGTTTGCCATGCATTAACTTGAAACGATACTAAATCAGAAACTAATTGGTTAAATGGGTTCTCAATACATACCTTACTATTGAGTAAGGTATGTGAAATATCACGCGTACTACTTTCTAGTTTTTGCAATTCATTGATGAGTAGGTTTTTGGTTACCATGTCTGGTATATCTAAGAGTTGTAAGTGAAAGCGAATACCGAATATCGAATTGACGATCCCATCGTGTAGATTTTTAGCAATTCGATTGCGTTCTTTCTTTTTGATGTCGAGGGCAAGTAAGTTGCGTTCAATAATTAACTCATCAATACTTTCGTTGGCTTTACGCTGTGTTTTGATTAATTGTAATTCCTTGTCTTTAATTTTTAGTTGAAATTGAAATACACTGATAATCAAGATAAAGAGTAAACTCAAGCCAATGAGAATAAAGGTGAAGATGAGTTCGCGAAGCTTGTGATTTTCTGCTTCGATTACTTCTGTTTCATAAGCAATTCTCGCAAAGGTATTTCGCGTTTGATTTTCTTGATTGGTCAGGGCTTGTCTCAGCTTGATTAGCTGTCGCACTTGCTCTTTTTTCTGATAGTCGTCATGTGTAAGTATGAATTCCAACGCCTGTACTTGTTGAGGTAATACTTCGTGTTTGGAGGCATTCGCATAGGCGACCTCTGCCCAACAGTTAGATTCCTCTTTCTTGTTCTCGAGGTTATAGAGATGTGCAAGATCCATAGCGGTGTAATACATGCGAAACGAATTGCCCAAAATGGAATCGTCTTGATAACTTTGTTCCACTTCTTTGATGTAAATACTGTGACCAGTTAGTCGATAGTTACACTGCGCCAGTCTATTGCGCAAGAAAGAAACAAGCATAATAGGAGTATCCTGCGTTATGTATTGTTGTCCTTTTAAAACATAAGCTTTAGCTTCACTGAATTTATTTTGGTTATAACACACCTCTGCTAAATTGCCATAAGCATTACCAATCGCCATTTTAGCGCGTTTATCATCCAATATGTTATACTTGGAGTGATCCAATAGTATTTGATCAACGGCTATTTTCAAGTAAATTTCTGCTTCTGTATAATTTTTGCGCTCCATTAAACATAGGCCCATTAATTGATTGGCCTCGAAATTAACGGGGTTCTGTGGATCTTGATTTAATAACAACAAGGCTTGAGATACTTTGGATTCACTTTCCATATGTAGTCCCCGCTCAAATAACAATCGCGCTTGATAGAATTTAGTTTCTCCTACTTTTACTGAATCCTGTAATTCTTTATAGATATTCTCTGTTTTGATGTAGTAGTAAAAGGTGCTATCCAATTGATAGCTGTCGTGATAGTACATCCCTATACTATTATAGGAATTGGCTAGGGTAGATAAGTCTTTTTTTTTCGTAGCATAGGCAATACTCTTTTGTGCTAGTTTTTTAAAATTGACCGAATCTAGTGTCCAACGCAATAATTGTAAAGTGCTGTCAATGAAGTGTCGATTCGGTGCAGTATTGCTCAACGTTAGTGCATAGGCTACGGGCTCTGCAAGGGTTTGAGCTAGACTGTCCTTATACTTGTTGTCGTGTTGTACGGCATAGAGTTGATCAACATCAACGGAGGTGGTCAAGTTTTTTGGCGTACAATGAAGTAAACTAAAAAGAGAGAGGAAAAGAAGAGAATAGAGTAAAACATTGTTTTTCATAACAAAGAGAATAGTCCTCGTAAATATACCTAAGTTTTAGTGATTGAATGATAAAAAGTTATGAATTTTATTTGTTTTCATTTGCTTTTTTAGAAGATAACTAAAAAATTAAAGAAATATCTTTTTTTGTTGTGTAGCATTTAGCAGGGACGATACTTCTACCTTTTGGTAGGGTTGGTTACTGGAGTTGAAAGCAAGTTCATCTTAAGGGATAATTTTACGCTATTGCTTTATTGTTCTCTTCTACCATTTCCCAAGATTAAAAAGGAAACAACACTTAGAAAAACCAGTTAAATAGTCTAATTTTGCTGCAAAGAGTAAGAGAATGAAAGACGCTAAAAAGACACAGAAGAAGTTACACGAACGAAATAAGCACCGAAATTTGTACAATTTTGATCAACTGAAACTCGTTGTTCCTGAATTAAAGGCTTTTATTCAAAAAAATCCATCGGGTGTAGATACCATTGATTTTGCCCTACCAGAGGCTGTTGTGTTGCTCAATAAGGCCATCTTAATGAAAGATTACAAGCTAACCTTTTGGGAAATGCCCAAGACCAACCTATGTCCTCCAATCCCTGGACGCGCGGATTATATTCACTATATCGCTGATTTATTGGCGGAGGGTAATGGCGGAAAAATACCAACGGGAAAGGGAGTAAAAGTGCTAGATTTAGGTATTGGTGCAAATGTTATTTATCCCATTATTGGAGTAGCCGAATACGGATGGGAGTTTGTGGGATCAGAAGTAGATGTTGTATCTTTAAAAACGGCGAAACACATCGTAGATAATAATCCTCATTTAAAAAATGCAGTGACGATTCGTTCCCAAGTAAGTAAGCGAAATATCTTAAAGAATATCATAGGTGAGAAGGAGTATTTTGATGCAGTGATTTGCAACCCTCCATTCTTTTCTTCCCGAGAAGAGGTACTCGCAAAAACGACACAAAAGTTGAAAAACCTTGGGAAAGAAGTAGTGGGCAAGCCTGTACAAAACTTTAGTGGACAAAATAATGAACTGTGGTGCGAAGGAGGCGAAAAAGCGTTTATTACCAACTATATTTACGAAAGTAAACACTTCAAAAGACAGGCCGTTTGGTTTACAACACTTGTTTCCAATAAGAATAATTTAAAACCCCTACAGGCATTGCTCAAGCGATCGGAGGTAGCTGAGGTGCGCATCATCCAAATGGAACAAGGCAATAAAATTAGCCGAATTCTTGCTTGGAGATTTTAGAAGACCTGTCCTATAGGAGGAGGTGATGAGAAGGTGTAGAGGTAGAATAAAGATGCTGTTTTTTTTACAGGGTTAGTTTTAAGGTAGTTAGATGGTTGAAATCAAAAATAGTACAGTGAAAAAAGAGGAAGCAATGAAGAACAAAACAAAGTTAATCGTATTGGTATTAGGGGTGTTAGTTACTTTGGGTATCACTTTTTTTGATTTTAAAGCGAGTCAAGATGACTTGGCAGCTCAAATAAAGGAGTATGAAGAGACTACAGCTATCGTTCAAGAGGTCCATGCACCGACAGTGACGCGATATGGGAGTAAACAACCTACTTATGATCTTAAGGTGAAGCTTACGGATAGTACTTCAGTGACTATGTATAGGCGTAAACTCAATGGAAAAGTAGAAAAGGGGAGTTGCATTTCAATTTTATACAATCCAGCAGCTCCACACGATGCTATTTATTTGAAAGAATAAACGGGATTATGATTTTTTGCTTAGTCCCTAACTTTTGCACGTGATCCAGTAAAACTTGATTCGACTAGGATACAAAAAAAGCCCTAACTTCCGTTAGAGTTTTCAATATGTCGGGGTGGCAGAATTCGAACTAACTGGCGATTAAGTGTAAATAGTATTTCCTATAAATTAGGATTCTTAAATGCTCATATTAAAGGATATTCAGAGAAAGATGATTTACTCAAGATTCTTAAAGAAATTACTGTGCTAAAATTAAAAGTTAATTCAAGATAACAGTCCTATTGATTTCCACTTCTTGATTATATTATGTTGTCTTGTAAGTTTAATTATTATCGTAGAGAATAAAATACCCCAACTATTTTTATTCAGACGCTTTCTGCGAAAGGATTTGATTAGTTAGTTTTTGTTTGGGACAAGTTATTACTACTCAATAAACAATATTTTTAATTAAATGAAAGATTCTTTTGTCACAAATATTGATTAAATTTGTGACAAATGTAAATCTTTTTTTATGGATGAATCTGTTAATAGTCAGATAGTAGAGAAGATTTCTAAATCTAAGCGTGGCGGAATTTTTTTCGCTAGTGATTTTGTTAAATATGGCACATCTGACAATATTCGCCAAGTACTTTCGCGTTTAGAAAAAGAAAAATTCATAGAACGACTATCCCATGGTATTTATATAAAGCCAAAGCAGGATTCTTTATTAGGAACAATTTATCCTAGTATAGAGGAAATTGCAAATGAGATTGCAAAAAGAGATAAGGTGCGTATAGCGCCAACTGGTGTATTAGCTTTGTATCTATTAGGATTAACAACCCAGATCCCCTTGAAGACTGTTTATTTGACTGAAGGGTCTCAAAGAGAAATTAAGATTGGAAATAGAAAGATTAATTTTAAGAGGACTGTCCCTAAAAATCTTATGATAAAAGATAATCTATTACATTTAGTAGTGCAGGCTTTTAAAGAGAAGGGGCAAAAAGAAATTACAGATTCTTTTTTAAACACCATTAAACTAGCTATTGACAAAATAGATCAACAGGTGATAGAATCTCAATTGAAATTTGCTCCAGTTTGGATTCAAAAAGAAATTAACAAACTTTACTATAAACAGAAGTATGTGGATTAATTTATCGGAAGAACAAAGAGTTACTGTACTAAAACAAGCAGAAGTTGTTTATGGACTACCAGCTTTTGTAATAGAGAAAGATTGGTGGGTTTGTATTCTTTTAAAGGCAATATTTCAATCTAAGTATGCAGGTTCTATTATATTTAAAGGAGGAACTTCCCTGAGTAAGGCTTATAGTTTAATACAACGATTTTCAGAAGATATTGATTTGATTATTGACAGACGTTTACTGGGATTTGGTGAGCTTGATTCTAAAACACAAATTAAAAAACTTAGAAAGGCTTCTGGAGGATTTATTATTAATGAATTTAGAGAAGAGTTAATACATCAATTAACAGAGTTGGGAGTAGATCCGAGTTTATATGAAATTAAGTATAACGACCATGTTGACGATACAAGTGATCCTAATACTTTAGAGGTTTATTATCAATCAAGTGTTCCTGCTACTAATGTATATATTCAGCAGCGTGTTTTACTTGAAATGGGGGCTAGATCGTTAACTGAACCAGCTGAGTCAAAACCTATTATTTCATATATTGATTCGGGATTTTCAAAATCGCCTTTTGCTTTACCTGCATTTAATGTAGAAGTAGTTGTTCCTACTCGTACTTTAATTGAGAAAGTATTGTTATTACACGAAGAATTCTCAAAGGCAATTGAAAATATTAGGACTGATCGATTGACTAGGCATTTTTATGATATAGACAAAATTATGGATTCAGAATTCGGTGAACAAGCAATAGTTGATGATGATTTGTTTACTAATATTGTTGAGCATCGACAAAAAGTAACGCCTTTAAGAGGGATAGATTACTCAAATCATAAGAAAGGTAAATTGAGTATTTTACCTCCAGAGGAAGTATTTGAAAGATGGGCAGAAGACTATAAAACGATGCAAGAGCATATGATCATTGGAAATAGTTTAAGCTGGTCTGATTTACTGAATCGTTTAAAGGAGATCGAAAATAAATTTAATAAGATTTAAAAGCTCAGCTATTTTATGTTGTCATACAAAAATACAAAAGCCTGAAAGTCGCTATTTATAAGACATACGGAGTAGGGGTATATCCCTCTTTTTCCAATAAAATAAAAACACCCCAACTATCGCTAAGTTGGGGTGTTTTATTTCATTCACTCTCCATCATCTTTAAAATATCCTCATACCTATAAAAACATCAATCCACCAATCTTCTTAAATGGTATGGTACCATTTATTCTCATATTCTGTAAGGTACCAGGAGAAATACCAAGAAGCTTTCTTACTTCGTAGCTTTTAATCCATTGTTTTATTTCTTGATCTTTCTTTCTATTAAAAGGGCTATACCTTCTTATCTCGGTAATAATCTCTTGCTTAAAAATCTAAAGGTCTTCTTTTGTACTAAATTCTACTTTCATAATTAATTTTTACTTAGTCCCCAACTTTTGCACCTGATCCCAACTTTTGTACCTGATCCTTTAAAAATAAAAAAATCCGTAAGTAATTGATACTTACGGATTTAGGCACATTCTGATACCCTAAAAGTCGGGGTGGCAGGATTCGAACCTGCGACCTCCTGGTCCCAAACCAGGCGCGATGACCGGGCTACGCTACACCCCGAAGAAGCGGAGAGACAGGGACTCGAACCCTGGCGACCGTTACCAGTCGACAGATTAGCAATCTGCTCCGTTACCACTCCGGCACCTCTCCTAAAAACTGAGGAATCCCTCATTTTTACAGGAGCAAACATACCATTAGTTTTTATTTTATGCAAATAAAAAACAAAGGAAATTAGGAGCTAAAAGACTGTTTTTTTTTACTTCATTAAGGATGAGGTAACTAAGATTTAAAAAAAAGACAACAAATCGCTTGGATCAGCGGGAATAAAGGCATTTAGAGAGGAAATGAAGAAAAAAAGACATCCTTTTTTACGGAGGGAATCGACATTCACTTCAAATTATCCCCTATATTTGCAGGATAAAGAATAAAAAGCGCTAAAATAAAACCCCGTAATTGGGCTGAACGAATAGAGTACCTTATGAAATTTGATACAAACCTGAGTTTTTCAAGTGATCGCTTGAAGTTTATAATTGTAAATGACACCTATGTAGAGGATATCTTTGCTGCATTAACTCCTACAGTGGCAAAATTTTTACCTTTTATTCCAACAGGAAAGAAAGAAGATACGTTTGGCTTTGTTGCTTATAGTTTAGGTCAATTGGAAAAACAAAAAGACATCACTTTACTTGCAACAGCTAAAGATACAGGAGAGTTTATCGGATGTTGTGGAATCCACGATATTTGTGATGAATCAATCTCTATTGGGCTTTGGTTGAAAGAAGAAGCTAATGGAAAAGGCTATGGAACTGAATTGGTCAAAGCTTTAGAACAATTCGTTTTGGATCACTTAAATGTAGACTATTTGATCTATAATGTTGACCGAAATAATGCGGGTAGTATTCATATTGCAGAAAAATTAGGGTATGTGTACCACAGTAGTTTTGAACGCAAGATTAGCGATGATAAAGTATTAGATATGTTACACTATCGAAAAGATAATGTAGCGAAACAATAAACACAAGAAAACAGTAGAGTAGAAAAGTTCGGTTTGATGTTAAAAATTAAGCTGAATTTTTTTTGCGTTTAAATTAGCATAAAATGAAAATTTCGTACACTGATCCACTTGATGTCCACCTTGGACTTCCCTTTTTACAGGTGGAAGAACGAGAATTGGGAGAATTACTAGTTGCGGTAGGTCGAGGAGAAACGACTTGGACGAACGTACTGGTTCAATTGGAAACCATGGGGGCTTTGTCTGTGATGTATATCCATTTGATAGAAGCCTTGCGTACTTGTTTTAAGGATGAAATAACAACGTTAGATCGCGAAGTACAATTGAGATTGTGGACTGTTCTACTGCATAAGATGGGGAAGTATTGGAGTGTGTATCGCAAAGGAACGGTGGAATCCAAAACGGCTATAGCTGGTGATTTGGAGCAACAGCAGATAGACAAAAATACGTGGTTTGTTCTCTTGGGAAGTGTGATGGCTGCCAGTGAAGAGATTGGTGGTTTACAGCCATTCAACCTTATTCAAGAGGGGATGAAACAAGAGATACAAATGATCATTGGGATGCTTACTCCTCAAAAGAGAACTGTATTTGCTCCTAATCAACAATGGGAAACAAGTACCTTGATCCTTCGAAAAATAGATCAAGAAGATGGGGCTTTACTACAGCAGTATTTTACCCCGACAATCGGACAATATTTGAGTATTGATTCCTTTGCTCATCCGCTCTTAGTTCAGGCGTATATCGACCAGTCTCAAGAGGAGATGAAACAAGGGACGTGTTTAGTCTTATTGGCTTTTGAACGAGACTCACAGCGTTTTGTTGGTTGTTTGACACTCAATGACATTCATTTGTTTTCCGTTGAAATAGGATTATGGGTCAGTGAAGAACAACAGGGAAAAGGGTGGGGAAGTGCCCTATTGGAACAAGCTATAACACTTGTAGAAGAAGCTATTCCAACGCAACAGATTATTTATACCGTTGAGCAGGAAAATGATAAAAGCGTTGCACTCTGTGAGAAAAAAGGGTTTGTATTTGAAAGAGAATTGATTTTAGAACCTACACCATTAAAGAATAAGTATAGATCCATGTTGCGCTATACCAAAAAAGTCAATGCTGCTTCACGCGGATAAAAAACAAAGACGAAGGATTACTTTAATCAAAATAATGCTATCTTTATTTTTCTGGACTAGAGCCAGATAACGAATAGCAAGTGACAGTAATGAAAAAAAGTATCGCAGTAGTAGTTGCTCTTTTAGGGCTTTGCGCTTTTGCCCAAACCAAAACGGCAGAGGAATTAGGATTTGAACATCGCATTTTTACATACCAAGAGGATCAAGTTGATGTGGTAATCAAATCCAAACAAGGCGAGGAGCGCAAGGCAAAACCGTTGTTGTTGTTTTGTCAAGGTAGTACACCAGAGCCAGTATTGAAGTATTATAAAGATAAAATCTTAGCCTTTCCTATGGAGATAGAAGATTATCTTGAGCAGTATCATTTGGTGCTCGTTGGAAAGGCAGGAGTACCTCTTGTTGTAGACTTAGAGGCAATAGGACCTCCCTACAGTTATAGCAACACCTTAGAAAAAATTCCAAGCGTTTATACTGAGCGAAATTATCTCAACTACTATGTCGAGCGTAATATTGAAATACTGAAGCAATTAGAAAAGGAGGACTGGGTTGCTAAAGATCGATTAGTCGTTGTTGGTCATTCGGAAGGTAGTAGCATTGCAGCTAAGATGGCGGTTCTATATCCTAAGATTACCCATCTTATTTATTCAGGAGGCAATCCTATGGGGCGCATGATGGCAATGCTTACCGAACAACGTTATAGAGAAACACAAGATAACCAAGAAGCAGAAAGACTATTCGATCATTGGGATTGGATTGTAGCAAACAAAACGAGCACAACGGATGAACGCGGGGATAGCCCCAAGGCAACGTATTCGTTTTCAGAACCTGCGATGGACTATTTTAAAGAAATGAAAATTCCTGTTTTGGTTACCTACGGAAGCAAAGATTGGAGTGCACCTTTTAATGATTATTTGCGAGTAGAGGCCATTAGATCCGGTTGGAAAAACTTTACGTTTAAGGCTTATATCGGAACAGAACACAATTTTTTTCCGGTGGATGAAAAGAATAACCCCGATCACAGTGTACGCAATTGGTCTAAAGTAGGTGAAGATTGGTTAGCGTGGTTGAACGATAAGTAACAAAATAAAAATAGCGAGGAAAACCTCGCTATTTTTGTATCGTTTGTAAGAAGAAAAAGAGAAATCAAGTGATTTAGAATTTATAACGTACAGCTAAACCAAAATCAAGGTATAGTCCATCGCGGTACGAATCGTTTAAATATAGTTCAGGACGTGCATCAAGTGCAATTTGCAAAGGGAAATCAAAGGTGTACTCAATACCAACCGTACCTGTCACTAAACCAAATGTACCGTTGTCTTTGTATCGTTTACCTCCGTGGTTGTACTTGTAGCTATAATTACCTACAGCAGCTCCAACCCCTGCATACCAATCAAAATTACCTTCAATATTCCATACCCATTCGTAGATACCTGTAATTTTTGTAGCGTTGTAATCGTTGTTGTTTCTAAAACCAAGGTCTAGTTCTAAACGATTGTTGCGCGATAAGTTTCTTTGGTATGAAATTTCTGTACCTAAGCCAGAGTTTCCTCCAAAACGCAATCCAAGCGCATTTTTAGGTCCACTTTGAGCAAATGAAGCGGTCGTTACTAAACCCGCTAATCCTAATGAAAGCAGTAGTTTTCTCATTTCTTTTTAAATTTTTAGTTTAGGGCAACAAAAGTAAGGAATATCTAGTTAGTATTTAGATATAGTGTAATAAATGAATAAAATGATTAAAAAAACATTTTTTGTTGTTGATTTTAATTATAGTTTTTATCTTTGCTCTTTATTATCAGGAATTTTTCTAAAACATCTAGAAAAATAGCAACCTGCAACAACAAGCAAGGTGCTGAAAACGATAAGCCATTCATGGAAAAAATGTTGAAATACTAATCTTTGGTACACTTTCTGTATGATTTTTTTCGCAAGGTTAACGTTGCTATTTGTTTTTAGAAGACAAAAAAAAAGCTATGACAGAAAATAAATTGTACACCCTCATTCCCTTTTTTGTATTTGTTGCTGTTTTCTTAGGAAGTGGCATTGTACTAGACGATTTTTATCAATTGCCTTCACCTATAGCTATTGCTTTAGGGATTATGACGGCTTTTGTTTTATTTTACAAAACGCCCATCCATCAGCGTATTACAGCTTTGATTGAAGGTTGTGGCGATAGTAAAATTATCACCATGTGTTTGATTTATCTACTCGCAGGGGCTTTTGCAACAATTACTAAGGCGATTGGTGGAGTTGATGCGATGGTGAACTTGGGATTGCATTATATCCCAGCAGCGTATTTAGGGGTGGGAATCTTTGTGATCGCTTGCTTCTTGTCTCTTTCTATTGGAACTTCCGTAGGAACGATAGTTGCTTTAGGTCCTATTGTCGTTGGGTTAGCAGAAAAAACAGGCAGCTCCATGGGGTTGCTTTGTGGTGCTTTATTAGGAGGTGCCATGTTTGGCGATAACTTGTCTCTCATCTCCGACACCACCATCACCGCTACACAAACGATGGGATGTGAAATGAAAGATAAGTTTAAAGCGAATTTTAAACTAGCGGTTCCCGCAGCTTTGCTGACCATTGGCGTGCTGCTATGGATGAAAAATGATACAAGTCAGCTGGAGTTAACGTTAAGTGAACAGACAAATTACTTCTTGATCTTACCTTATGTGCTGACTATCGTATTGGCTTTGGTGGGAATTGATGTGTTTGTTGCCTTGTTTCTTGGTATTCTTTCTGCATCAATTATCGGATTGATTCACGTTGATTTTGATTTGGTTGGACTTGCAAATCACGCCTATCTCGGGTTTACTTCCATGACCGAAATCTTTTTGCTGTCGATGCTTACTGGTGGGTTAGCACGTATGATTGAACAACAAGGAGGATTGGTCTGGATTTTAAAAAGTATGCAAAAGAAAATTCAAACGAGTAAAGGAGCTGTTTTTGGTATAGCCTCTCTCGTTTCTAGTGTTGGCGTTTGTATGGCCAATAATACAGTTTCAATTCTAGTAGTTGGAAACTTAGCGAACGACGTAGCTACCGCCTATAAGTTAAATCGCCCTTATGTAGCTTCTGTGTTGGATATTTTTGCGTGTATTGTACAGGGAATTTTACCCTATGGTGCACAAATTCTGATTCTGTTGAGCTTTACAGATAAAAAGCTAGGCTATCTCGAATTGGTCTCACATGGATACTATTTCGCTTTCTTGCTTGGTGTAACCCTGTTTTACCTGCTCTTTTTTAGAAAAGAAGTACAAACCGTTTAAAAATTTCATAGTCGAATTACAAAATGTTTATATTTGCCCTTTGTCAAAACAAAATTTGAATATACATGAAATTATTAGAAGGAAAAATAGCCATTATTACCGGTGCTACACGAGGAATCGGAAGAGGAGTAGCTTTAGCCTTTGCTGAACAAGGTGCTAATGTTGCATTTACGTACAGTTCATCAGTACAAGCAGCAGATGAATTAGTGGGTGAACTTGTCGCTTTAGGTGTTCAAGCAAAAGGATATCAATCTAATGCAGCTGAATATCAAGCAGCAGAACAATTGGTAGAAGAAGTATTGAAAGACTTCGGTAATATTGATGTTTTAATTAATAATGCAGGTATTACAAAAGATAATTTATTGATGAGAATGTCGGAGCAAGATTTTGATGACGTGATCGAAGTGAACTTAAAGTCTGTATTCAATATGACAAAAGCGGTACAACGCACAATGTTGAAAAACAGAAAGGGATCTATCATCAATATGAGTTCAGTTGTTGGAGTAAAAGGAAATGCTGGACAAGCGAACTATGCGGCTTCTAAAGCAGGGGTGATCGGATTTTCTAAATCAGTTGCGCTAGAATTAGGCTCTAGAAATATTCGTTGCAATGTTATTGCGCCAGGTTTCATTGAAACGGAAATGACTGCTAAATTAGCAGAAGACGTTGTAAAAGGATGGACAGATGCTATTCCGTTAAAACGCGGAGGAAAAGCAGAAGACGTGGCTAATGCTTGTGTGTTCTTCGCCTCGGATATGTCTGCTTATATCACCGGACAGGTAATGCACGTTGATGGAGGAATGTTAACGTAAGTAACAACAAAATAAGTATAAAAAGGGAGGAATATGTTTTCTCCCTTTTTTTATGGAGTTAACTTTCATACACTCAGGAGTAAAGCTTTTTATTGGAGGAGATATACGACTAGTAAGACTACAAAATGAGAAAAAAGATTTGATTTATACGATTAAAAAAGATAATTTTAAGAAGCGGTTGAACAGACTCAACGGCTAATTATTGGGAACGACATTGAAAGATTTTATACAACACAGCCCCAAATATAGAATTCCTTATCAAGATCAAACAGATTTGACACTAACGGAGCTAAAAGAAAAAATGGAAAAGGAGAAAGCACTTGTTTTTGGGTATGCACTTCAAGATATGCCTGGTGGACAAACTAAAGTAGGATTCGCCATAATGGGATATGAAGAGGCTTGGCAACCCAATCCTCGTTTTGTAATTGATGCGTATGTCCCCACTTTTATAGCAACGCTTAGTGTTAATTTAAATATATCGTAGTTACTTGAATCAAATGGAAAAAAAACGAACGTGGTTAGGTGTAGATACAATAGCGGTGGAACACTTTACTACTATTGAAAAAGAAGGCAGTTTTCACTGTAGAGGGGAAATTGTGGGAAATAAGAATAATCGCATTTATGGTGTTGAATACCAAGTGGTAACAACAGCGAATTGGGAAACTCGATTCTTTGATATTCGATGCCAAGAAGGCCATCGATTCTTTCAGTTAAGCGGGCATAAACTCAACGATCAATGGATTATTGACGAACAAGAATATCCACATTTTAAGGAGTGTTTAGATATTGATATCGCAGTAACGCCTTTTACGAATACTTTGCCAATTAATCGACTGAAGTTGGCTGTTGGTGAGTCTAAGATTCTTCCCGTTCTGTATATTAATCCTTTGGAAGAAAACTTTACACTGGTTCAACAAGAGTATACTAAATTGTCTGAAAATACGTATTACTACAAAAATATTTGGAGCGATTTCGAAGCCACTATTACAGTAGATGGAGACGGTTTTGTTACTGAATATCCCGGATTGTTTAAAGTCATTTAAATCTCGCTGATGCTCCTCTTTATTCCTTTTAACTTGGGAGAACACAAGTGAAAGAAGGGAGGGTTTTTCAAAATAGAATACAAAAAAAGAGCACGTTTTTACTTGCTCTTTTTTTGTGAAGGAAAGAAAAGAATTTCAGTTTTTAGGGATCTATTGTGATCTCCTGTCGTTTAAAAAGTGAAAAGGAGTGTCTTTTTTTTAAGAGGGTCATAGCCTGTAAAGTTCAATTTTTTAAAAAGCATCTTCTTTTGTTAATTATTTTATTTTTTTGAAAGCAACTTTAACTTTTAGAATTGAATTATGCGTTCTGATTGAAATAATTTTATACTATTCAATAATTGATAGGTTGTACTGCTAGGGGAAGTAATTTCTCTCTGGATGCGAAGAATAGGAGCAGAGGGTAGATATATGCGTTGTCAAATTAGGTAATAGAGATGGGATTTAGACTGGAAAATAGAGAAAATAGTAGTAAAGGGGGCAATGTGATTAACCTGGCTAAATATAGAATAACCGATGAGTCCATGGAATATAACGGCTGTGTATTATGGCGCATTGAATGTTTAAGAACCCGTAGAAAAGGCGGTTGGATCCAAAGCGAATCAAATTTAAGCCAAGCGGGTGAAGCTTGGGTGGGTGATAATGCCAAAGTATATGGAGAAGCGACAATTATGGATAATGCGGTAGTGCACGGTAATGCGGAAGTGTTTGGAGCTGCGCGTATTGCGGCTGATGCCCAAGTCTATGGAAATGCTATTGTTGCAGATTTTGCTTTGGTAACCGCCAAGGCTCAAGTGTATGGTGAGGCTTCCATTGAGGATTCAGCCCAAATTTCGGGTCATGCAAAAGTCTCTGGAAAAGCACTGGTTTCTGCCTGTGCTAAAGTGTATGAATATGCTACTATTGAAGGAGCTGCACAGGTATATGATCATGTGGAAGTCTACGGACATGCCAAGATTAAAGATCGCGCGTATTTGTTCAAGGAAGCACATGTGAAAGGACATACCGTTGTCTCAAGTAACGATCGCATTAGTGAAAACATTTACAATTGGGAAGATATAAACGCGTTGACCTTATTGAAAATCACTTTAGTGGATGGCAAACAAACAGGGCAGTTGTATGCGAATGGGAGACATCAACTTGCGGTGAAAATAACGATGGAAGCACGCGATAGAATGAATAAGCCCATTGTAATTTCTCCAAAGGAAATGTTTGAGCAAATGGAGCTTGTGGACGATGAAAATAATAGTATTTCGAATGGGTTGCTCTACGTAGAGGAGGCGGGAATGTATGTATACCCCAAGGGAGAGGAAACTAGACCTGTTATAGGTGGAAAAACGTCCGCTGTTATGATCTATTGTTCCATTGACAAACCAGTGAAAGCCTTTACATTAAGTGTGCGTTGTAAAATTAAGCAATGGTCAAACCAGTATGGAATGGAGCGGGTGAGGCGTGTCGAATACACAACAGCTAAGGAGTATAACTATGGGGGGCTTCCTCCTGATTTTGTGCGGATACAGGTATTGCCTAAACGTCAGTTTACTCAATCTAATATCCAGGTACAAACGCGAACAGAACTAGATGTTAATGGGATATGCAACTCCAAATTGACCAAATATTATGTGCAGTTTAATCCAGCGGATGGTTTAATTTTACTTCAAACAAACTGTATCGCCAAAAAGTGGTTTCACTACAAACAGATGGGAATTTACAAGCGGTGTAGTATTGCAACGGATGGAGCGTTTACTGTGGATGATCAGGCGATTTTTACCACTAAGTTTGAATTTACTTCGAGTAAGTTTAGAAAAGTCTTGGCGAAAAATCACGAAATGGAAGGCCTGTGCTTCTGGGTGTATCAACTATGGGAAGGATTGATCTGGTCCTACTATGAATGGGGAGGAGAAATGTATTTTTCGATGTTTGATCAATATGGCAATGAAGCGTGTATTACTGCAGTAGCAGGGGAAGAAGAAGCGTTGTGTTTTTACGTTCGTTTAGAAGAACTGAATCACGAATAAGTCCACTGATAAAATAACAGAGACAAAAGTAATTAAGAAGGAAAAAAAAGAGGGGACCGTAACAAGGTCCCCTCTTTTGTATCAACTAACTCTAACTATTCTTTTATGAAATCAAAATTTATACGACAAATGTCTATCTTTTATTTTGAATACATATTACGCAAAAGTTATGCTATCGTTATAGTATGTTTATTGACCGAAAATATCAAAAAGACTTTTCTTTTTTTCTTTTTTATTGTCCGTTTTTTTGGGTGTATTCTTGCTTGAAGAAGTAGAAACATTAGCGGTATTATCTTGTTTGCTGAATACATCATTTAACAACTTAGTTGATCTCGAATCTTTTTGATTTCCTCTAATATTGTTTTCTTCCACTGCAATCATAGTAAATACCCCATCCATTGTTTTTTCAGCCACGTAGTTTGTCAGATCTGGATTCACAGGCGTAACCAAAGGAAGACTGTTGTATTTGGTAAAAATACCTTCCCAAACGGTGGTAGCACCAACTTGCGACAAAGACGATTCAATGATCGGAGTAAATTTACTCATCAACTCTTTGGATGTTTTTTGTTTCAAGTAGTTGGTAGCCGAAGACTGACCTCCTAGGAGAATATTCGCAGCATCTGTAAAAGTTAAATCCTTAATGGCTTGAACGAAGATTGGAGTTGCTTCTTCTACTGCACTTTCCGCTGCTTTGTTTAGCAATAGTAGTCCTTGGTCAGCTACGCTACCCATGCCTAAAGAACGCATTGTTTTATCCACTTTCTGCAATTCATCGGGCAACATAATTTTTACCATTTCGTTTTTGAAAAAGCCATTGGGTTTCGCCAAATCGCTCACTTGTTGTTGAATTCCTTTGTCTAGGGCTTCTTTTAATCCTTTGCCAATTTGATCTTGAGATAAATTACCCAAAATTCCACCTAGTTTGCTTTGAGCCGTAGCGGTGTAGTTTGTGCCTAAAACACCCAGTAGCAAACATGTGCTTATCAAAATTCTTCTCATACCTTATTTTATTTAATTTATTGATTTACTATAAGTTGTGCTTTGTTTCTTCTTTAATTGCTCGAAGTAAAATATCCACTTTACTCTGAATGCGAATTGATTCATTTAACAAGAGATTTTGATACAACAAAGCAGAGGTTGCTTCAGGCAGTTTAGCTGTTTGTTGAATCGTATTGATCAGGGTGTTTTTGGTATGTACAACAATAGCCCATAGTTCTTCAGAAACATAAAGCTGTTGGGTTACGTTATATTCAAATTCCTGCTCCAGGTGTTGAACCAATAAATGAGCGTACGCCTGAGTGTCCGTACTCAAAGGTTGAACACGCAAGATTAACTTCTTTAAATCACTGCGCTCTGCATAGATAATCAAGCGTTCACAAGCTTGTAATTTTAAGGCTTTACTGTCAATTTCCGATTCTTTATTTGTCAATTGCGTAATGATAAAATAATCTCGTTTTGATTGCTTCTCCAAGATTTGTTGGAAGAATACATAAGACAATCCTGCAACAACTAGCGCAGGTACGATATACTGTAATGAAGTAAGGAAAAAGTTAAGATCCATAAAATTTAAGTTTAAACAAAAGTAATACTATTTGATTAAGATAAAATGCTTTAGTGTAAACAAAACTTGTTATAAACTAATAGTAGTTGTAATTTTGGCTTTTTACGGTTTTAGACACTATGCAAAGTTATATTGATCAACTTAATGAAGCGCAAAGAGCGCCTGTACTACAGAAGGATGGCCCCATGATTGTGATTGCTGGAGCAGGATCGGGGAAAACAAGGGTATTGACCTTGCGAATTGCTTATCTGATGCATCAAGGCGTTGACGCTTTTAATATTTTATCCCTAACGTTTACCAATAAAGCAGCGCGTGAGATGAAAAATCGAATCGCACAAATTGTCGGAAACAGTGAGGCTAGAAACCTTTGGATGGGAACATTTCACTCTGTTTTTGCTCGTATTCTGCGTGCAGAAGCTGATCATTTGGGATACCCAAGTAACTTTTCTATCTACGATTCACAAGATACGCAACGATTAATCGGGCAGATTATTAAAGAGTTACAGCTAGATAAAGACGTATATAAACCCAAAGAAGTAGCCAGTCGTATCTCCTCTTATAAAAATAACTTGGTGACGGTGAAAGCTTACTTCAACGACCCGGAACTACAGGAAGCTGATGCTATGAGTAAACGTCCTCGTATTGGAGAAATTTACGAGCATTATGTAGAGCGTTGTTTCAAAGCAGGGGCAATGGATTTCGATGATTTACTTTTGAAAACAAATGAATTGTTGACTCGCTTTCCAGATGTTTTAGCCAAGTATCAAGATCGTTTTCGCTATATTTTGGTTGATGAGTATCAAGATACGAACAACTCTCAGTATTTGATTGTGCGAGCGCTTTCTGATCGCTTCCAAAATATTTGTGTTGTAGGAGATGACGCTCAAAGTATTTACGCTTTCCGCGGAGCAAATATCAATAATATCTTGAATTTCCAAAAGGATTTCGACAACGTACAGTTGTATCGTTTGGAGCAAAATTACCGCTCTACTCGAAATATTGTAGAGGCGGCGAATACGATTATTGACAAGAATAAGGTTAAATTAGAGAAAGTTGTTTGGACAGATAATGACTTTGGGCCTAAGATTAAGGTACATCGTTCATTAACCGATGGGGAGGAAGGGCGTTTTGTGGCGTCAACCATTTTTGAAGAAAAGATGCAAAATCAAAAGAACAACAGTGATTTTGCTATTCTATACCGAACCAATGCGCAATCTCGTGCAATGGAAGATGCCTTGAGAAAACGCGATATTCCCTACCGTATTTACGGAGGACTGTCGTTCTATCAACGCAAAGAAATTAAAGACGTATTAAGTTATTTACGCTTGATTATCAACCCCAAAGATGAAGAGGCTTTGGTACGTGTTATCAATTACCCTGCAAGGGGAATTGGGGCAACAACGCTGGATAAATTAACCATTGCGGCTAATCACTACAAACGCTCCATTTTTGAGGTAATGAGTCATATTGATAAGATTGATCTGAAAATTACCGCAGGAACGAAAAACAAATTGACGGATTTCGTCAATATGGTAAAAGCCTTTCAAGCCTTGGAGGAAACCAAGGATGCCTATGAAATGGTGGAACACGTGGTAAAGAAAACAGGATTGGTCCAAGAATTGCGCAAAGACACTACGCCAGAGGGAATTACTCGAATGGAAAATATAGAGGAATTGCTCAATGGTATTAAAGATTTTATCGAAGGACAACGCGAAATTGACGGTGCTCGAGGTGCTCTATCCGAATTTTTAGAAGATGTGGCGTTGGCGACAGATTTGGATAAGGATACAGGAGATGACGATCGCGTGGCGTTGATGACGATTCACTTGGCTAAGGGATTAGAGTTTCCGACCGTTTTTTGTGTGGGTATGGAAGAAGATTTGTTTCCAAGTGCAATGAGCAGCAGTACGCGAACGGAACTAGAAGAAGAACGACGCTTGTTTTACGTCGCTTTAACCCGTGCAGAACACCAAGCGTATCTTACTTATGCGCAATCGAGATATCGTTGGGGAAAACTCATCGACTGTGATCCTTCGCGTTTTATTCAAGAAATTGATGCGCAATACTTAGAGTTTTTAACACCAGTAGAAACGAACTATCGCTATACACCTAAGATTGATGCAGATATTTTTGGCGATGTAGATAAAAGTAAGTTGCGTCTGTCAAAACCAGTGAAGGGTACGCCACCTGCTTATTTACAAAATAACGAAGAACCCAAGCAAGATCGCAATATTCGAAAACTAAAACCCGTGAATTCAGCTACTACGTCCCATGTTGGTGGTGGAGAAGGTGCCAATGGCGGTTTAGTCATTGGACAACGCGTGATGCATGAGCGATTTGGACAAGGTGTTATCTTGAATTTAGAGGGCGTAGGAGCAGACCGCAAAGCGGAGATCAATTTTGATGTGGGTGGAATTAAAAAATTATTATTGCGATTTGCTAAGCTTCAAGTTTTAGCGTAAATTGTGTAAAACAATAAAAATCAAAGATATGGCGCAATTTGTCAAAATATATCCAGAGAATCCAAGTGAAAAGGAGATTACTAAGGTGGTGGACGTGCTTCGCGATGGGGGATTGATTATCTATCCTACGGATACCGTATACGGATTGGGGTGTGATATCACCAATACCAAAGCATTAGAGCGCATTGCCCGTATCAAAGGCATCAAGTTAGACAAAGCTAACTTCTCATTTGTATGCCATGATTTGAGTAATATTTCAGATTATATCAAACAAATTGATACCGCTACCTTCAAAATATTAAAAAAAGCGTTACCTGGACCTTATACCTTTATTCTTCCTGGTAATAACAATCTGCCTAAGGAATTTAGAAAGAAGAAAACCGTGGGAATTCGCGTACCGGACAATAATATCGCCAGAGAAATTGTTCGAAGACTTGGAAATCCAATTGTTTCAACTTCCATCTATGATGAAGATGAGATTTTGGAGTATACCACAGATCCAGAGTTAATCTTAGAAAAATGGAATAATACGGTAGATTTAATTATTGATGGGGGATATGGTGATAATCAGGCCTCTACTGTAATTGATTTAGCGGGATTTGAACCAGAAATCATAAGAGAAGGTAAAGGATCTATTGATATTTTCTAAATCTAACGAATACAAATCAAATATTTTTTAAAATTAATAAAGTTAAATCTAAGAATAAATAGGACTTATATAGAATTAAATTAGGGAATTTAAAACCTAATTATTATTTTTGTATCTGTTTATTTTTAAAAGCTAAACGTATTACACTATGAATTTACATGAATTTCAAGGTAAAGAAATATTAGCTAGCTACGGGGTAAGAGTACAACGTGGGTTAGTAGCTAACAACGCAGATGAAGCTGTTGAAAAAGCAAAACAACTTACAGAAGAAACTGGTACAAGTTGGTATGTAGTAAAAGCTCAAATCCATGCAGGGGGAAGAGGTAAAGGAGGAGGAGTAAAGTTAGCTAAGAACTTAGATGAAGTAAAAGAGCTAGCTGGAAACATCATTGGAATGGACCTGATTACTCCACAAACTCCACCAGAAGGAAAAAGAGTAAATAGAGTGCTTATCGCAGAAGATGTATATTATCCAGGTGAAAGCGAAGTTAGCGAGTTCTACATGTCTGTATTATTAGACCGTGCTAAAGGTAGAAATATGATTATGTATTCTACTGAAGGAGGAATGGACATTGAAGAAGTTGCTGAAAAAACGCCACACTTAATCTTCAAAGAAGAAATCGATCCAGCTGTTGGATTACAAGGTTTCCAAGCAAGAAGAATTGCATTTAACCTAGGTTTATCAGGTAATGCATTCAAAGAAATGGTTAAATTCGTTGATGCTTTATACAACGCTTACATGGGAAGTGATTCTTCTATGTTCGAAATTAACCCAGTATTAAAAACATCTGACGATAAAATTTTAGCTGTTGATGCTAAAGTTACAATCGATGACAACGCATTATATAGACAAAAAGTATACGCAGAGTACAGAGATATCACAGAGGAGCGTCCAATTGAAGTTGAAGCTAAAGAAGCAGGTTTAAACTATGTAGATTTAGATGGAACAGTTGGATGTATGGTTAACGGTGCTGGTTTAGCAATGGCTACGATGGACTTAATCAAATATGCAGGTTTTGAACCAGCAAACTTCTTAGACGTGGGAGGAACAGCTGACGCTAAACGCGTTGAAATAGCGTTCCGTATCATCTTAAAAGATCCAAACGTAAAAGCTATCTTAATTAACATCTTCGGAGGAATCGTTCGTTGTGACCGCGTTGCTCAAGGTGTTGTTGATGCTTATAAAAACATGGGTGACGATATTAAAGTGCCTATCATTGTACGTCTTCAAGGAACAAACGCTGAGTTGGCAAAAGAATTGATCGATCAATCAGGTATGCCGATCTTATCAGCTGTAGCTTTCCAAGAAGCAGCAGATCAAGTACAAGCAGCTTTATCTTAATTGATTGAGAGTGATGAGTGATGAGAAAAGAGTGATTTTTTCAACGAAAGAAAGTTGTACTTATTTCTAAAAGAATCTTACACTATCACAATACGATATAAAAAGCAGTAAACGAAAGTTTGCTGCTTTTTTTTTTAACTGTTATCGGTTATTTGTTATCTGTTATCGGTTATTTGTTATCTGTTATCTGTTATCTGTTATCTGTTATCTGTTATCTGTTATCTGTTATCTGTTATCTGTTATCGGTTATCTGTTATCGGTTATCTGTTATCGGTTATTGGTTATCTGTTATCGGTATCAATAGATTTTCTTATTTAAGGACATTTGTTCTTCAATCGAGATTTTTCTTCTTTTTACATTCGTCAAAATTTCATCACATCATAGACCAATTACTACGGGTCCTTACACATCTCATCGTCTCATCATCTACCTCATCTATTTTGTATTGGTTTTGGTGTTCGATGAATCTTTACTTCGTTTCGATTTCACCAACACACCTTCTCATCAGCACACCTTCTCATCACCTCACCACAAAAAAAAGAACCAACCCCTTCAAAGGATTGGTTCTCTTTCATTTAGAAGATTTTCCGATAACAGATAATAGATAACAGTTAACCTAATATTACTTATTTCTAAAAACTAACTCATCATTAAAGGAGTCGAGTAAAATCATACTTTCAGCTTTAACGTTACCCGATAAGATTTCTTTTGACAGCTTGTTCAATACTTCTCGCTGCACTACGCGTTTTACTGGTCTTGCTCCGAATTGCGGATCAAATCCTTTGCGTGCTAAGAATTCTTTTGCTTCTTTTGTTGCTTCCAAGTGAATATTTTGTTCGTTTAACATTTTCATTACTCCTTGTAATTGAATATCAACAATTTGAAGTATGTTGTCTTGAGTTAGAGGTGTAAACATCACCACTTCATCAATACGGTTTAAGAACTCTGGACGTACCGATTGTTTTAATACGTTCAGCACTTCTTCTTTTGCTTCTTCAGCGGCTTGTTCACTATCGTTGATTAGTTCAAACTTCTCTTGAATAATAGAACTCCCCATGTTTGATGTCATAATGATAATCGTGTTTTTAAAGTCAGCCAAGCGCCCTTTGTTGTCTGTTAAACGTCCTTCATCTAATACTTGAAGGAGAATATTAAACGTATCTGGGTGCGCTTTTTCAATCTCATCTAAGAGCACAACGGAATACGGTTTTCTGCGTACCGCTTCTGTTAACTGTCCTCCTTCATCATAGCCTACATATCCTGGAGGCGCTCCAACTAATCGACTTACACTATGGCGTTCTGAATATTCACTCATATCAATACGCGTCATGGCATTTTCATCATCAAAGAGATACGTTGCTAACGCTTTGGCTAGTTCTGTCTTACCAACTCCCGTTGTACCTAAGAATAGGAAAGACCCAATTGGTTTTTTCGGATCTTGTAATCCAGCTCTACTTCGACGTACAGCATCGCTAATGGCTTCAATGGCTTCTTCTTGACCTACCACGCGTTTGTGTAGTTCATCTTCCAAGTGGAGGAGTTTTTCCCTCTCGCTTTGCAGCATTTTAGTTACAGGTACTCCGGTCCATTTTGCAACAACTTCGGCAATATCATCACTAGTTACTTCCTCCTTAATGAGCGAATGTCCTTTTTGATTCTCTTCGAGTTGCGCTTGTGCGTGTTCTAATTCTTCTTGCGCTTGTTTAATCTTTCCATAGCGCAATTCTGCAACCTTGCCATAATCTCCCTCGCGTTCTGCCTTCTCAGCTTCTAATTTGAAGGATTCTATCTCTTGTTTGCAGGCTTGCACACGATCGACAACTTCCTTCTCTGATTGCCATTTCGCAAAAATCTCATTGCGTTCTTCTTTCAAATTGGCAAGCTCCAAACCTAGAAGCTTTAATTTATCTTCGTCATTTTCTCTCTTAATCGCTTCGATTTCAATCTCTAACTGCATTATTTTTCGATCTAACACATCGAGTTCTTCGGGTTTAGAGTTGATTTCCATACGTAATTTTGCCGCTGCTTCATCCATTAAGTCAATAGCTTTATCCGGTAAAAAACGATTGGTAATATAGCGTTCAGATAGGTTAACTGCCGCAATAATAGCCTCGTCTTTGATGCGAACTTTATGGTGTGCTTCGTATTTTTCTTTGATTCCACGTAAAATTGAAATCGCACTTTCGGTATCAGGTTCATCGACGATGACCTTTTGGAAACGGCGTTCAAGGGCTTTATCTTTTTCAAAATACTTTTGATATTCATCTAAAGTTGTCGCACCAATAGAGCGCAGTTCACCACGAGCTAATGCGGGTTTTAAGATGTTGGCAGCATCCATTGCACCATCGCCCCCTCCAGCACCAACTAAGGTGTGAATCTCATCAATGAACAAAATAATTTGCCCTTCTGAAGTAGTTACTTCTTTTACCACTGATTTCAATCGCTCCTCAAACTCTCCTTTGTATTTGGCACCTGCAATTAAGGCCCCCATATCCAGTGAAAAGATCTGTTTGTCTTTTAAGTTTTCAGGGACGTCTTGTTGAATAATACGATGTGCGAGTCCTTCTGCAATAGCTGTTTTACCCACTCCCGGTTCACCAATTAACATGGGATTATTTTTTGTTCGACGGCTCAAGATTTGCAAGACACGGCGAATTTCTTCATCACGTCCAATAACAGGATCTAATTTTCCTTCATACGCTAATTGCGTTAGGTTATTGGCGTATTTGTTTAAGGAATTATAGGTTTCCTCAGCAGAAGCAGAGGTTACACGTGCTCCATTGCGAATCTCTTGAATAGCTGCTTCCATTTGTTTTTCCGTGGCGCCTTGATCTTTTAGCATCTGAGCAACCGTGCTTTTCGATTTGAAAATGGCGAGTAAAAGATGCTCAATAGAAACGTACTCATCTTTCATTTTCGCAGCGATAGCTTGTGCTTCAGTCAGAGCAGTGGCCGCTTCTCTAGATAAGCCAATCTGTCCACCCTCAACTTTTGAAAAACGCTGAATAGCCGCATCTAATGCCGATTTAAAAACATCGATATTGACGTTTAGTTTCTTTAAAATAAAGGGAGTAACGTTTTCATCCACCTCTAAAATAGCTTTAAAAAGGTGCTCGTTCTCTATTTGTTGTTGCCCTAATCCTTGTACTAACACTTGTGCACGCTGTAGGGCTTCCTGTGATTTTATTGTAAAATTATTCAAATTCATCTTTTTCTTTTTTTTGTGTTGTACTATTCTTTTTACAAGATGTATTCCAATTCTAAATTTACGACTTTCTGTCCAAAAAAATTCCTATATTTGTATGAAATCGTGACAAAAAGTCATAGATTTGATTGATAACGTACTACTTAACTGAAAAAATGTCTTATGAACTGGATTGAACTTACTGAAACTTCTACTTTATCGGAATTAATAGCCAATACGTCAAGTAAACCCTATCTTATTTTTAAGGATAGTCCGACGTGTTATATCAGTAAAATGGCCTTGAGAAATTTTGAAGCTTCTTTTTCGAATCCAACGCAAGTAGATTGCTATAAGGTAGATGTAAAAAAAGACCGTTTAGTTTCTCTTGATATTGCTGACCGATTTCAAGTACAACATGAGTCTCCCCAATTGTTAATCATCGCAGGAGGCAAGGTGGTATATCATACCTCACATGAGGGAATTGATGCAGCAGCAACAGAAAAATTACTCTTGCGTTTATAACCCAACGAGCAGCACATAAAAAAAGTCTATAACTAGAGTTATAGACTTTTTATCTTTTGATACACTGCTTAGTCGTAAGGAAACAACATAAAAAAACTAAGCATGGGGACTTGTTGTATTTGTTTACGAGGGTAAAGTACTTGTATCTCCAGTGGTCGCACAAGTTTTATTGGGTGAACCAGCTTGTTTATTGAGGGAATCACAACGTTGCGCTGTTGTATTGTCTAATCTATAGTTGCTGTTGGATATAAGCGCTTGCAGTAGGTCTTTAGATCATCGACTAGTTTTTTTTCTCTTTGTTTGGTGTAATATGCAATAATATAGCGAAGATAAGCTTCACTAGGTTGAAATTCAAAGTGTAGATTTTGACTCAAACGCGCAAAAGACGCTTCGATCAGTTGCGGATTGTCGGGTAGTGCTTTAAAATTAAGGGGGTAATCTTCAAAGATATAGCGCAACCCATCGAGATTGCCCTTCAAAGGTATACTACCGTGATTTTCACCCGCATATTGTTTATACTGATAATGCAAGCCTTTAGGTGTTTGTTGTTGAATCATCGCATGAAACGCCTGAATAGCGCTATAATGTTCTTCTAGATGCCCTTTGTTTTCACTGTCACCGACTTGCGTCAAGAAAACTTTTCGATGTTGAAAATCCTTTGTTTTTTGTGCTTCATAGGCTTTTAGTATATAGCGGTCATCCCACCAAATACTCGGATCGTGAATGATATAGGCTTGAAACATCGCAGTGTAATTCAATAAATTATTCAAAGCAGTAATCCCGCCAAAGGAATGTCCAATGAGAATAGCATAGTCGTTGGCTCTAAACGATTGATGTACAAATGGTTTAACTTCTTGTTCTAAGAATTGAAAGAAAGCTGCATTTCCACCAGCCTCTCCTTGTATTTTAGCCTTTTGTTCCGCAGTCATTACTTCTTCCTTACGGGAAGTCGGAGTTAAATCTCTTGTTCGATTGGTATTGACAATACCTACGACTATCATCTCTGGAATAGACGGATAAGGATATTTGGCTAATTTCTCAATATAAGCCGTTAGATAATGGAAGTTACTCTCACTGTCCAGGAGGTATACCACAGGGTAGTGTTGTGGGGTTAGGCTACTATCGGTATAGGTTTTTGGAAGGTAAATTTGAATTTTTCGATCTTCATTTAAAATAGCAGAAGAGAGGGTATACTCTTGACCAATAGTGATGCTAGTTTGCGCTGATAGAAAAGGGGTAGAAAGTAAAAAGACAAATAACCCTAAAAAACGCAGGAACGATAGTTTCATTCTTTTTTAATTTGTTTTAAAAGGCAAAGATAATTGTTTATATTTATTCTAAATAAATAAAAATGTAAATTCTAATCCAAACGATAGCGCATTGTTGTGTGAACAATTTCAAATTCTTGTTCGAGATAGAGTTGCAATGCTTTTGAATTTTGCTTCAATACAAGTAGTTCAATATAGTCGACTCGTTTGAGTTGGGCCCAATCTTTTACCGCTTGAATAAGTAGTTTACCAATACCTTGATTGCGATGGGTTTCTTCTACATAGAGATCTGCAAAGTTGAGATAACGATGTGGAACAAGACATTCATAAGGAAGCGTTTGTTCGATAAAAAGAGCAGTCATGCCAATAATACGGTTTTGATCTAAGGCGAGAATAAATTCGCAATCATCCTCTTCAATGGTTTCCTGTAAAAAAGAAAGATCAGGGAGATCAGCTTTAAAAGAGTAGGGTTGGTGACGCTGTAAATCAGCGAATTGCTTTTGATAAAGCAACTGAAGATCTTGCATATCTGCTAGAACTGCGGGACGAATAATCATTTTATTTATTTTGTTTTTAAATGTACAGTAAAAATTAGAATACAGCAGAAACTCTTGTTGATTTATTGACTCAAGTCAAGAAAAAGCAAACAAGAGAATGATACCTTTGTTTATATGAATTTATACACCATATTAAAAAAAATAAAGCCGTTTATACAACCGTATAGAGGATTAGTTATAGGAACCTTAGTCTTAACAGCCGTAGGCTCCATAGCCGTTCAAGTTAACGCCTTAGTACTTCGCTATTTAGTTGATTCGTTGACGGCTGTTGTTAATAAAGAAGAAACGCTACATTGGGGATTTGAGGTCTTGTTGTGGAGCAGTGTGATTCTAATTGTTAAAGAGATCGCTTTTAGCTGTGTTCAATTTGGGCAACGATATTTCGGAGAAAAATTGCGTATTTACACATCACGGGATATTTCTCAACTGGTGGTTGAACGCATTTTGACGTTTAAAATGGCGTTTTATACCTCTGAAGAAAATGACAGCGGTAAGTTACAAACACGTATAGACCAAGGAATCAGTAGCATTACGCGTTTAGTACAGAATTTCTTTATCGATATTTTACCGCTATTTGCCAATGCAATTGTTGCTTTATTCTTTATTTACTCTGCCAATGTTTATATTGGTTTAGTCAGTACAGCCATGATTCCGTTGTACTTTTATGTAAGCCAGAAACAAGCCAAAAAACTAAAGGGCTTTAGACGTAAAATGCGCAGTTATCACGAGAACAAAAACAATGGAATTATTTCGTTAATCAACTCTATTACAGTTATTAAATCCTTTGTACGTGAACCTTTGGAATCTAAAAAACACGAGGAGATTCAATATGATATGACCGAGAATCAGCTGTACACCCGAAAAATGAGCTTTGTCTTTGATTCCATAAAGAGTTTTATCGAACAGTTTGGATTGGTTGTGATTATTCTATTGACTACTTATTTTGTATTGAAAGGGCAAATGAGTGTGGGAATGATTATGTTTCACGTGTTGTTATTTAATAACGTTACAGCACCAATACGTCAATTGCACCGCATTTATGACGATGTCAATGATGCGATGATTTATTCTGAAAGTTTCTTTGAAATAATCGAAGCCCAAGAGGAAGAGTCTTCAGGAACCTATATTCCTCAAAAAATTACAGGGCGAATTGAATTGAAAAACGTATCCTTCAATTATCCAAACGGAACAAAAGCATTAAAAGACGTTTCGATGCTAATTGAACCGAATAAAACAACCGCATTAGTTGGATTGAGTGGAGCAGGAAAAAGCACAATAATCAATTTACTGGATAAGTTCTATGAACCAAGCCAAGGACAAATTCTATTAGATGGAGTGGATTTAAGAGACTATAACACCAAAGAATTGCGTAAACACATTGGCTTAGTACTGCAGAAAAATCATATTTTTCAAGGAAGTATCGAAGAGAATATTCGCTATGGAGATGAAAATGCCACGTTAGAGCAAGTGATTGAAGCAGCTAAAAAAGCCTATATACACGAGCAAATTGTCGATTTACCACTAGGATATGAATCTGATGCGCGTTTACTCTCAGGCGGTCAACAACAACGAATAGCCATTGCGCGTTTATTCTTGAAAGATCCCGCTATTATCTTCTTAGATGAACCGACAGCAAGTCTAGATGCAATCGCTACTGAACAAATTAAACGAAGCTTAGACGCTATTAAAGAAAATAGAACCGTTATTATTGTTTCTCATAGTATCTCTCAAATAATTGATGCCCATCATATTGTGGTTATGGAAAAAGGAGAAGTAGTGGAAAGTGGCATCCATGAAGTGCTGTATGAAAATAAACAAACCTATCATGAGATATTCTCTGCCATGGCTAATAGTTTGAATCTTGAAAAAATCTCTCAAACGTTGAGTTAGTGAACAGTGAACAGTTAACAGTAACCAGAAAATAATCTAATGCAAGAAAAGCTAGTCCTTTGTAGGATTAGCTTTTTTGTTTGTACGTTGTTTGAACAGTTGACAGTTAATGGTGAACAGTTAACGGTGAACGGTAGATTTTTCTAAAATAGGTGTATTTTCTTTAAAAGAGGAATCTCACCATCTATTTCACCTAGTTTATATTGGTTTTGGTGTTCGATGAATCTTCACTGCGTTACGATTTTCACTGCGTTACGATTTCATCATCTCACCACCTCAACGAACAACGAACAATGAACAATGAACAACGAACAATGAACAACGAACAACGAACAACGAACAACGAACAATGAACAACGAACAATGAACAATGAACAATGAACAATGAACAATGAACAATGAACAATGAACAATGAACAATGAACAATGAACAACAAATAACCTCTTTTTTTGACCTATATCAATGTTTTTAGACGTAGATAAGCTGAATTTTACCTCAGTAAAAAACATAAAATATGAATAGTAAATATTACAAGTACGTTAATACCTTATTTGTGGTTGTTCCGATGACCTTAATTATGGCATTTGTAGGATTGATCAGAAATTACGGCTTTGAGGAAGGTTGGTTTTTTATGTTCTTAAAAGCGTGGAGTGTTATGTTGCCGGCGGCGTATGCATCAGCGTTTCTTATCATTCCACGAGCTAGAAAATACGCAGAACAATTAATTAAAAAATAAAATGGAAGACAAACTACAAGCATTTGGAAAGAGCAGTCAAGAACGTGTAGAACGTGCTTTAAGCTTTCTAAAAGTTGGAAAAGGAGTATTGTTATTAGATGATCACAATAGAGAGAACGAGGCAGATGTAATCTTTTCTGCGCATTTAATGTCAGAGCAAGATATGGCACTATTAATCCGTTATTGTAGTGGTGTGATCTGTTTGTGTTTAACCAATGAAAAAGCAGATACCTTAGCCTTACCTTATATGGTAACTGAGAATACGAGTCAGTTTCAAACGCCATTTACCATTACTATTGAAGCGGCAAAAGGTGTGACGACTGGACTTTCAGCTGCTGATCGATTAACAACTGTACGTGCAGCAAGTAATAAAAACGCCAAGTCCGAAGATTTGTCTCGACCTGTACATATCTTTCCTTTACGTGCAAAGAAAGGGGGAGTATTAGAGCGCAATGGACATACAGAGGGGAGTGTTGACCTAATGAAACTAGCGGGTTTACCTCCAGAAGCCGTTTTATGTGAATTGATGAATGACGACGGCACAATGGCGCGTTTACCGGAAGCTATTGAATTTGCTGTAGAACACAAAATGACCGTGCTAACTATCGCAGATATCGGGTATTATCGTACTTTTGATAGTGAAAAATAACACAATGAAGCAATTAATAACCTACATCCAAGAGCGAATTGACGTTACAGCGGAAGAATTAGACCTAATTTTGTCTTTTTTTACCTACGAAAAGATCAAGAAAGGCGAGCAACTCAATGCGGGAATTGGGCAAACACAGAAATTGTATTTTGTGTGTAAAGGTTGTTTACGCATTTTTTACATCAATGAAGCAGGACAAGATGCTACGCGTTTTTTTGCTTTTGAAAATCAATTTGCAACAACATTGGTCAACTTTATCCAAGGAAATAGTGCAGATGAGTATATGCAAGCCCTAGAAGAAAGTGATGTTTATGTTATTTCACATCATCATTTTTATGAGTTACTCGATTTAGTACCCCAATGGGAGAAGTTCTATCGCAAGTATTTAGAGTTTGCTTATATCAACAACACCAGCAGGTTGTTTGCCATGGTTACCATGGATGCTGCAAAGCGTTATCAAGACTTACTCTGTCAAAGTCCACAAATTGTTAGACGATTACCCAATAAAATTGTTGCTTCTTATCTTAGGGTTTCTCAAGAGACTTTAAGTCGAATTAAAGCAAAATAAACAGATTATACATTTAATTTCCGAGCTTATCACAGCACTTGCTGTGATAAGCTTTTTTTATGAAAAAAAGCGCATTATGCGATTTATTAAAAACAACGTGTTTCTTGCTTTCTTTTGTGAATTTTTAAGTAAAAAACATCCTTCGTCAAACTATATGTAAAAACACAAATTGTTTGCTCAATTTGTTAAGGTTTAAGTTATTTTTAAAATAAATTTTCAGTAAAAACACATCAAAGATTAATAACAGGTAAAACGATTGTAAATAAAGGCTTTACAATCGTTTTTTGATTTTTTTGTAATGAGGTAAAAAGCAGTAAAAAGCGAGGTTTGGCAAAAGTAAGGTTACTAAAACGTTACTTTTAAACATTAGAAGAAATAGTTTTAAAATGCTGTATTTCAGCTTTCTGCATGGTTTTTCATATTGTTCCGTAGCTCACATAGGTTTAATTTTATCATTAAGAATTGTGAGTATGGAAACGACAAAAAAATCAACGTTTAAGGTATTGTTTTACCTTAAAAAGAATGCCCCGAAGAAAAACGGAAAAGTTACGGTTATGTGCAGGATTACCGTAAACGGCAAACAGTCTGCATTTAGCACCAAGCTGGATATTTCCGCAACAAATTGGGATTTGAAGTACGGCAGGGTTTTAGGTAAAAGCCGAGAAGCCCAAGAAACAAACAGTAAACTCGACAAAATCCGTTTGGGTATTGAGGAATGCTATTCCAAAATTTTAAAGAATGAAGGAGCTGTAAACAGTGCTAAACTTAAAAATTCCTTTCTTGGAATGGAAAGCGGAGAACTGACCTTTTTCAAATTTTATGAACAGTTCCTTTCCGATTATGAGAAAAAGGTCAATAACGGACTTCGGGTAAATGGTACACGCAGTAAGTACAAAACACTGTTAAAGCATCTACGAAATTTTGCACTGACAAAATACGGTTATTCCGATGTGTCTTTTAACGACCTTACCCCTGATTTTGTACAGGAATTTGATTACTACCTGCGTGACGCCCAAAGCTTGACGCACAACACCATTTGGCTGTATATGATTGGCTTTACCACGCTTTGCCGTTTGGCAATGAGCAGAAAACAACTTGCTTTTAATCCGTTCAGCGAATATAAGAACACCAAAAAGGACAAAGACAGAGGTTACCTGCTACGGAACGAGTTGGAACAGCTCGTAACATTCAACTGCGAGAAAAAGAAAGACGAATTGGTTAAAGATTTGTTTGTTTTCAGTTGCTTTACAGGATTGTCTTATTCAGATATGAAAGGGCTTAGAAACAGAAATATTCAGGATTTCTTTGATGGCAATCAATGGATTATCGTACGCAGAAAGAAAACGACTACATCATCAAACGTGATGTTGTTGGATATTCCGAAAATGATTATCGAAAAATATGCAGGATTTACAAAGGACGGCAAGGTGTTTCCTGTACCATCAAACACCGTCTGCAATGATAGTTTGAAACGAATATCTCAACAGATTGACTGCCTTAAAGAAAAGAAAGTAACCTTTCATTTGGCACGCCATACGTTTGCCACGCTGTTTTTGAGTGAAGGCGTTCCACTCGAAAGTTTGAGCAAGATGTTGGGGCATAAAAATATTGCCACCACACAGATTTATGCCAAGATACTTAACGAGAAAGTTGGTAAGGATATGCAAAAGGTATCTCATAAATTCAAAGGTATGGAGCAGTCTTTTGTAGCAAGCCTTTAACACTATATCACAATTCCTTAGAACACCACAGCCCACCGCTTAAAGCAGTGGGCTGTTTCTTTAATTGACCGATACGGTTACAGTTTCAGATAGTTGGCTAACGTTGATAATTATCTTCCAATACTTTAATAATATCACTCTCACGAAACAAGATTTTCCGTTCGAGCTTGATAAAAGGTATCAGTCCATCATCTCTGTACTGTTGTAATGTCCGTTTGCTGATGTGGAGCATCTCGCAAACCTGTTCGCCTGACAGATAAATTTCTCCTTTTAAGAGCGGGTGAAAATATTCCCTTATATACAACAGTTCATTTTTAATGCCTACTACAGCTTCGAGCAGGACAAGCATATCCTCGTTTGAATTTCCAATCTGTTTCATTTCTTTTGCTTTTTTAATGGTCGCTCTCCCTGCATTAGTAATTCCACTTCGGATAATCTGAAATAGGTTTTCCGATTGATTTGCGTTGCCCCAAGAATGCCTTTTGCCCTGTACGTCTGCAACGTTCTTTTGCTGATATTGAGCAGTTGGCAGGCTTCCTGTTGGTCGAGCCATTTTGTTGCCTGTTGCAATGCTTTGTAGGGTACAGTTATTTCCGAAATCAATAAAGAAACTTCCTTTACTTCCCTATGCAATGCTTTCAAAATCTGAATGTCTAAAACTGTTATTTCCATATTCTAATCAATTTAGACTTCAAATGTATAAGGTACTTATACAGGGCGTTTCAATGTTGCTGTCAGAGGTAGCATTTGGCGTACAGTTGCCAAATACGGTATTACAATCCTAATTTTGGTTTATTGTTTTTCGGGCGAGCCTGTTGCTGTTTGATTCTATTGTCAATTCTCAAAGCTGGTTTTTTGTTGGTTTGTACAGTCTGACTTTTTCTATCGTTTTTGAAATCTGAACGCATAATCGTTTTTGTTGCACCTATTACGCTTTCGGGTTCGGTAGTCTGTTTTTGTTGTTCAACACGCTTGCCACCGAATAGTCTGCCCAGACCTAAACCCTTTGTATCTTTGAATTGACGTTTAAAGTTGGTAATAAAATTGGAAATCGGGTCGCTTTGCTTATCGACCTGCATAAAAGGAGCATTCTTTTTCTTCTCGGATAGCTCGTTTTCTTTACGCTCTTTGTTGGTATTTACTTTTTGTGCCATAGGTTCAAAATTTCCCCCAATATAGAACACAAGAAAATGTATTATTTTCATTTGGCTTTATGTGGCAGTATTTGGCTTATATTGGCACAATAGCAAAGAAAGCAATCCTTAAAACACTTTAAATTTTCCTCGCAAAGCCCTCACAGATTTAAAGAGTTTTCTACGGATAAAGAAAAGCATACCAAAAACACCCTATCCTTATCCCTTACGTGTTTTTCGTACCCTTTCTTTGATTGGAATGGATTAAAAAAGAATAAAAAGGTCGCAAAGATAAAGCGGACAGTCACCGCACCACCCAACCAAAAGCTTACGGCATAATGGCAGGGCAAAAAGGTGGCTTCGCCGAGTTGTTTGATTGCCCTGCCACCCTTCGGGATTTATTCCGTTTCCTTTTGGTTTTTTCGCCTGTCCGCCTTGTTAAAATGGCTTTCTTTTTTTTCTGTTTTTTTGTTTTGGAAAATATTTTTTGAGAGAGAATTTCAGAACTATAATCAGCATATGCAGGATACCCCTTGTATCTATGGTTCGGGATACCCCGATTTCCTTTTCTTGACAAGTTGCGGAGCAAGAAAAGGAAGCAAAAAGAACTCCGCTATTGGGGTTGGAACTATTAGGCTAAAAGTCGTTGGATAAAAAAAAAGACAGGCTGATTTCTCAACCTATCCCTCTATAAGATTTTAATATTGTAATTTATATCCAATGGTAAGGCTTGTCCTTACGGTTCAGGTAGCAGTACATTTCTTCCTTTTTAAGTTCTGGGAAGAACCTCAATGCCCTATCAATTGCATAGTTGGGCAAAAAGTAAATTTCGTCACGGATTGCTTTGATAACCCTGCTATGACCATAGAAACGGACAAGCTCATCAATTTCATTGTGACCGCCACGTTCTATGATACGGGCTATAATAGTCTTGTAGGCTTTCTTAAAGTCCATTGCTTCGATGTCAAAATCCCAAAAAAACACTCGGTCAAGATTTGGAATGTCGTTATTTTTTTCTCTTAATTCCATATAGTAAAGATACGATTTTTTTAGTTGTTCATTGATTTTTCAACGCCTAAAGCCTCTACCTTTTTTCGGCAGATCGGGTATTTGTCCAAATTTTAAAGACGGATTAAGAACCGCCTTGTTTAAGCGTTCATTAATTTTTTCCATATCGGTCTCTTTACCTTTTAACAACTTAACTTTTGCTTCGTGGTCGATATTCTTGTGATACAATAATGCATATGTAGCCATTGCAGGATTACCGCCATATTTATTTTGATATGCTTCTAAATAGGTTCTTAACGGATGGTGTTCTAATAGAAAATGCATATCTATAAAATCCTTAATCCGTGTACCATTTTGGAAGATGGCGTGGAGCTTCATTGCCCCTATGTCCTCTAAGGATGCTAATCGTATCCCATCTTTTGTTTCAATGGGCTTTTGCCATGGATATTGATGCGAAAGAATATCAACTTTAATCTTATCTATATCAAGTAAGATTGTATTATTAAACATATCGTTTATCAATACCCGAGGATATTGAGTGACTAAATGTTTTAATAGCTTCTGTTCATCAAAGCCTTTGGTTGTAAAAAGGTCAATATCAATACTCAATCGGTGACCAATCTGTAGACTTAATGCAGTTCCCCCTACAAGGTTAAAATCTTTCAGCATTTCATCTTTCATTAGTGTCTGGAGAAGTTTCCACATCTCACTGCTGACTGTTTCTTTGTGTAGCATGATTTTTCGTTTTTCGGGAATTTAATCCCGAAAACGAAGCCTTTGCCCAAAGTGGTAGTCAGTGGCACTGTTTAGCGTTCATGGGCACAATGAGCGATGAATATCCAAAAGATTATATTGCTCTTTGCCTACACAAACCGTTATCAGAACAACGGCTTGTGCTTATCGTTATAGATTTCCTTAATCAGTTCTCCGAACTCCTGAAAGTGGTATTCGATAATATTATCCAGATAAGCATAAATTGTCAGCTTGTCAATTCCCATAATGTTGGTAAGCCTGTTAAATGTTTCGTGGTGTTCCTGCCGTACATAGACCGATTTGCCTTTGCTTGCATTTCTTTTAGGGATTTTAAAGAACGCTACGCAATAATCCTCTTTCGTCAACTTCCTTGGTTTTGAAACGGTTCTTTTGGTATTACCTGCAATCGTTTTTGTATCTTCTGTTTCTACAGGTTTTTCGTCTGTTTCAATTGCAGTAAGCTCATCACCATGCGGTAAGGTGTTCTGCCCCTGTTCAGGTTTTTTCTTTTCATCAGTTAGGAAATTTTCAATAGAAAAATTCTCTATTTCGGGTTGCTGATTTTTGTTTTCTTCGTGTATCATATCTCTTAATTTTAATATTATATCCAATTAGCTATTTGGCTAGCTAAGCAGTCAGTTGTATGGACTGTTACACCTATGTAACAACCTATCTACCTATGCACCTGCATACCCTTAATTAACTGTTTCCTTAACTGAAAAGTGTGCAATTCGTCTGCATTCAGTCACGCAGATTTGCTGTTGGGATTTATGCTGATTGATTACCTAGTTAAGGTTATAACCAATCAGCCAGCTAACCAGATACAAAGGAAACAAATGCAGTCTCAACCTAACTTAAGGTGGTATTCAAAGGCATTATTTGGCGTTCATTGTCGTGACTATAAACAACTGTTATTCAAATAGTCTTGCCGAAATTTGTAATGAAAGCGATGGGTTCTCCCTGCTAACTCCAATCCGTTTGCAAAACGGATTTTCTGAACTCCTGTTCAGAGCAAGTTATCTCTTGAGGTCCTCGAAATAAATTTCCGTACCTCAAGAGCACTTGCCCTTTCAGGGGGCTGGAAACGGCTCCGAAGTCGCTCGTTTGTGTAAAATTAAAAATAGATTTTATGGAAGAGAAAAACAGAAAACAGATTAGGAAAACAGGAAGAAAACCAAAGATTGCCCCTGCAGTCAATCGGTATTCCATCAACCTGAATGCAGAGGACAATGACAAATTTCTTGCTCTATTTGACCAGTCAGATATGAAAGTAATTGCTCATTTTATCACAGCATGTATATTTCAGAAGACGATAAAGACCGTCAAAATTGATATGGATGCTATCGAATAACACGAAAAGTTGACCCGATTTTTTAGCCAGTTCCGATCAATCGGAACAAATTACAATCAGATTGTGAAGATATTGTACCACAATTTTTCAGAGAAAAAAGCAGGAACCTACCTTTTTAAATTGGAAAAGAAAACCATAGAATTGGTACAAGTTACTAAAGAAGTCATCCGTTTGACACAGGAATTTGAAGAGAAGTATTTGAAAAAAGAGTAAAGTTATGATTGCAAAAATTGGAAAGGGAAGCAATATGTATGGTGCAATTCTGTACAATCAGCAGAAAGTGGACAATGAAAATGAAACGGTTCTGTTACTGAACAAGATACCCGACACAGTTGACGGTAAGTATTCCGTAGCTTATTTTAATAAATGCTTTGAGTCATATTTATCGGCAAACATCAAAACGGAAAAGACAGTAAGGCATATATCACTAAACCCAGATCCTGCGGATAAGGTTAACGACGAACAGTTTACCGAAATGGCTCAAGAGTATATGGAGCGTATGGGTTACGGCAGTCAACCTTATATTGTTTTCAAGCATACGGACATTGACCGAATGCATATTCATATCGTTTCAACCTGCGTAGGTATTGACGGAAAGAAAATACCCGATGATTACGACCACCCACGTTCAATGGCAATCTGTCGGGATTTAGAACAGAAATATAATCTGCAGAAAGCTACTGAACAAGAGCAGAAACAAGCCAACAAAATTTTCAAGCCTATAAATCATAAAAATGGTGACACCAAAAGTCAGATTGCTTCGGTAGTAAGGCATTTGCCGAAATATTATCAGTACACAAGTCTTGGAACATACAACGCTTTACTTTCGTTTTTTAATATCACAGTCGAAGAAGTCAAAGGAGAGCGGGACGGTCAATCTGTACACGGATTAGTATATTTCGCTTTGAACGACAAGGGAGAAAAGGTAAGCAATCGGTTCAAAGCATCGCTACTCGGAAAAGATGTAGGGGGTACACAACTGCAAAAACACTTTGAACAATCTAAAGAGAAAATGAAAACTACCCCTGTAAGGTCTGTTCTGAAAAACACAATTGAGCTTGCTATTCATACAACAAGTAACGAAGGGGAGTTTAAAAAACAATTAACTGAACAAGGAATTAATACGGTTATAAGACGTAATAATGAAGGGCGAATTTACGGAATGACCTTTATTGACCACGAAAGCCGTAGCGTTTGGAACGGCTCACAATTAGACAGAAACCTTTCAGCTAATATTTTTAACGATTGGTGGAACAAAGGCAATAAGCCCGAACTAAAAATACAAGACAGTGCTATTTCCAAAGCAAATACATTGGATAACCAACCAACAAAAGACCTCTTTGAGTTTCTCTCACAGGACCATTCGTCTAATTTTGATTTAAGTGTGTTCAGCCTGTTAACCCAAACACAGGTCGTGGATTACGAAGAAGAACAGTTTGCCAAACAAATGAAGAAGAAGGGAAGAAGAAAGTTATAAAAATTATTTGTTTATTTCTATTTTCCATAGCCCCCTAAAATCATTTAGCTTATAACCGATTGCTTTATCATTTGGGTATAGGCTTTTAATCTTTTGTAACGTCTTTTCTTCAATGTCAGTTGTTGAGTTTCCATGACATTTCATGCAGGTAGGCATAGCGAGGTTAATTCTTTTGTAATACACATATTGGCTTTTTGCTTTGAATAATGTGTCTACCAATTCTTGCTTTTTTTTGAATTCATCAAAAACAGAACGATCCGTTTCTGTGTCTAAGTTGTTTTCAGGATTTCGATTTTTGTCTGATATACGTTGGATACTCATCCGAACTTCTTTTGATAACGAATCTGTAATGGGTATCGCTTTAACATGGCAAAAATTCACGGCATATTCCGTTCCGTCCTTTTGTATGGCAGCAGCTACATTTTGCAACAAAACATTTTGGGATACTGTCGTAATAGAATCAGCCTGATTTTTCAGGGCAGAAATTTCTTTTTCATTATGTGTAGTTTGCTGACACGAAACTATGGTTAATACTAATAATAAAGTCGATATTCTCAATTTCACTGTTCTGTTTTTGTCAAAAATAGTTCATCTGAAATATTCAGTGTGTAACATTGGTTACAAAACAATGAATATGATCTTGTTATTTTTGCTGTCACTTTAAACTGTGCTCTGTTGATTATGTTTCAACTTCTAACAACATACCGGAAGATTGTAATCGTTTTATTAACGATTATTTTGGCTATTCCGTGTTCGGTAAAAAGGGATCTGAAACAGCAGTTCAATATTGAAAGTAATCAGCCTGCAAAAAATAATTCTGCTAAAATTGGTTGTGCTTCTTTCTGTTCCAATTACATAAAATCTAACAAAGAACAGAAACAGCAAGTTTTCAAAAAAAACGCATCTCCATTCTCTTTTATACAAAAAGACAGGGTTGTTGCTCATCTTATTTTCCCTATTTTAGACCAATATCATTTCTATAAGGAAAAAATTCCCACACATATCCGCAACCAACAATTCTTGATTTGATACTTTGATGAATTTGCTGTTTCATACAGTAATAATTTTTTAATTAGTATTTATCAAATCAGAATTATATATGGACAAAAAAAATCAGATAAACGGATTATCCGTTTTGTTGTTGCGTATTACACTCAGTGGTATATTTATCGTTGCAGGTGTATCACATCTGTTAAATCCTGAAGGAGTAACTCAACGTATTCAAAATGCTCCTTACAGCGGTTTTGCTACATTATTTGGCGATCCACATTTATTAGGGATTCTCTCAGGCTACGTACTGCTCGTTTTTGGCATTGCTTTGCTGTTGGGAGTATTTACCCGTTGGTCTGCCATTATCTTATTTATTACACTCATTCCCATTACGATTACTATACAAATGGGAAATGGATTAATACATGGACCGTTGTGGAAGAACATTGCCTTATTTGGTGGTCTTTTGTTTTTTATCCTCAACAATCCGAAATCATTCAGTCTTTATAACAAATAGTAATAACATTTAAAATCAAAATAAAATGAAAAAACAAATCATTTTCATCGCTATATTCCTTTTAGGAATCACACTATTTCATGATGTAAAAGCTCAAAGCCTTACCACATCGCAAGTCGAAAATGCCATCAAAAAAGATGGGAAATATGCACTTTTAGTTCAAAATTCTATGCACTTTATGGTATCGGTAATGACGGGTGAAGAATACAAAACGAAAAATGCAGGCATTCAGTTCGAGATTATCCTGATAGGTGAAGTCGTAAAAGATTTAGCCGAAAAAGAAGACTTGAAACCTTTCATTCAAAGAGCGGAAAAAGCAGGAATTAAAATCGTGGTTTGCGAATTTGCTATGAACAAACTCGGTGTCAAAAAATCGCAATACCATTCATCAATTCTTACTACACCTAACGGTTTCACATATCTTTTTGGCTTGCAGGAATTAGGATTTAAAACCATAACGCTTTAATCGAACTGTATGAAAAAATTAGCAATATTATTCAGCTCAATAGCGATGCTATCTTGTAGCGACAACAATAAAGAAGAAGTCATTACCATTCTGCAAACTGCAGATATACACGCTTACCTGAATCCGCACTCAGAATTATTCGTTGAAAACGATTCAATCCTTTTCAGAAATGCAGGAGGATTAGCCAACATCAAAACTTTGGTAGAGTCGGTACGTCAGGAAAATCCCGATGGAACTGTTTTTATCGATGGTGGCGATCTAATTCAGGGAAGTGGAGAAAGTGTACATTCTGAAGGAAAAATATTTCCTTCTCTTGTCCAGCAGATGAATTACGATTTACTGATTCCAGGCAATTGGGAAGTTATCTATGGCAAGCAGGTAATGCTCGATGTGATGAATGGTTATAAAACCAACGTCATCGTATCAAATATGTATTACGAAGCGGACGATAAACCGATTTTTCCACCTTATTGGATTACCGAAAAAAAAGGCATTAAAATGGGGTTCATTGCCTACAATGATCCAGAGGTCCCGATACGACAAAACCCCGGTTTCAGTAAAGGATTGAAATTTACAGAAGTAGAAAATAACCTTAAAGAACTCATCAAAGAGCTTAAAGAAACCCAAAAAGTAGATTTGCTCTTTCTGGTGGCACACATTGGCATTTCCAAGCAGGTTTTATTGGCAAACAATCCTGCGGTAGAAGGTGTAGATTTCATCTTTGGAAACGATACGCACGAACGTATCCGAAAACCGATAAAAGGCAAATTTACAACGGTAGTTGAACCCGGAGCTTTTGGTTCGTTTGTAGGAAAATTGGATTTGAAAATCAAAGACAAAAAAATAATCGCTTACGATTATGAACTGATGGAAGTTGACCCAGAGAAATATCCCGCAAATGCCGAAGTACAGCAATTGGTCGATCAGTCGTTGGCTCCCTACAAAGAAGATATGCAACGGATTTTGGGCTATACTTCGACACCGATGTACCGCTACTTAGTGGTTGAAAACCCCATGGACAATATGATTACCGATGCCTTGCTTTGGAAATCAGGTGCAGATTTTGCTACGTCCAATGGTTTTCGTTTTGGTGTGCCGATTGTTCCTGATGAAAATGGTAAAAAGGCGATTACCAAAGAGGATTTATGGCGGATGCTCCCTGTGGACGAACACATGAAAATCGGCGAAGTTACTGGCCAGCAAATCAAAGACTGGTTGGAAAAGGAAATCAATAATGTATTTGCCAAAGATCCGTCCAAACGTTTCGGTGGTTGGCTGGTTCGATTTTCGGGCATGACCTTAAAATTTGACAGTTCCAAAGAAATGGGCGAACGGGTATTGGAAGTAACCATTCAGGGCAAACCGATGGAACTCGACAAAACTTATAAAATGGCGTCTTGTAACCGTACCGGAGAGCCTTTGCACGTGTTATGCCGTATGCCAAACGGTAAAAATGTTGAGATTAAAGATTATACTTTGCACGATGCCGTAGAAGAATATTTAAAGGTAAAAGGAACAGTAAATCCTGTACTGGACGGACGTTCAATTGCGGTAGATTTAGGCACAAATGCTTTCTCTCAAATGGCGGAAACAGGGTATAAATTTCGATAGTATAAGCGGTAAACTAAAAATAATGAACAGAACAAAAAAAAATTATATGCTTGCATTTCATTTCTTAGTCTTATCAACTGCTATACTTGCGGGTTGTTCTAATGTTGATGGTAAACATAATAACAAGGAGCGAAAAACAACGACAGTCACTGAAAAAACGGATATTCGTACAGACAATGGTATTACATTTCAGGATGGAAATGGTAAGATAGTGGCATTAAATGATCTAAAGGGCAAAGTTGTCTTTATCAACTTCTGGGCGACCTGGTGTCCGCCTTGTATTGCTGAAATGCCTTCTATCAACGAGCTGAAAGCAAAATTTAATGGAAATGAAAATATCGTTTTCCTGATGGTGGATGTAGATGGGAAACATAAGAAAGCACAGGCTTTCATGGATAAGCGTAAATTTGACCTTCCTGTGTATGTCCCACACAGCGAAATCCCCAAGGAGTATTTAGGTGGAGCAATACCTACGACGATTATTCTGGATAAGAAAGGTGCTATTGCAGCAAGGATTGAAGGAGGAAGGGATTATTCCGCTCCAGAAATTCTCAATGGGTTAAAAAAGTTGATAGCGGAATAACAAGAAGTTAAAAAAATCCGAAGATGTGAAATCTTCGGATTTTTTTATAGATTTTCTTTTATCAATCTTTCCAATTCATTGGCTTGAAAAACCCCTGATTGTCGCCATTTGATTTCTCCATTTTTGAAGATAGCCAATGTCGGAACACTTCGTATTTGATATTGTGCTGCAACTTGTTGGTTTTGGTCTACATCGATTTTAATAATCGAAGCTATATCGCCAATACGCTCTTTTAGTTCTTCTAATATAGGAGCCTGCATTTTGCAAGGGCCACACCATACCGCAAAAAAATCCACCAAAACCGGCTTATCCTGATTAATTATTTCCTGAAATGTCATTCTTTTCTTTTTTATTGTTTTTAAACATAGAGAATACCAAACCTCCCATTACCGAGCCATATAACGTGCTATTGATTGGATTGGATGTAATGGCACAAGTACCTGTGTTGCAGCCGACAAATTTCCAGTACAAAAATCCAGCTATGGTACCTAATGATATTCCTATGATGGTTAAAAGGTTTTTTCTTATAAATGTATTCATCACTGTTTTGGTTTTACTTCTTCATAGGTAATGTATTCTGTAGCTTTGTTTTTTCTTGAGTTATAAGTAGTGCTACAACCTGCCGTACCGCAACAGCCGATGTTGAGCAAAGGCATCAGTGTAAATAATCCGCCTAAAGCAACGAACATCCATTCGTTTGCCTGAATACCTTGGACAATCACAATAATTCCCAAAACCAGACGGATAATCCGCATAAAATTCCAGTTGCTTAAATAGTTTTTCATTTGTCTGCTCTTAATTCTCTGTAATTACTTTCTGTACATTGTTCCAAGTTCCGCCATTGACAACGTTATTAAAACCGTTTTTTTCTAAAATACTCTTTGCTTGTCCGCTACGGTTGCCACTTCTGCAAAATACAACGATGTGTTTTTTACCCTTGAATTTAGATAATTGCCCAGAAACTTTATCCAATGGAATGTTTACTGCTTCTTTTACGCTTCCGGATGCAAATTCAGAAGGCGTGCGAACATCAACCAGAAAAGCACCTTCTTTGATAACTTCTTTTAGCTGTATATTGTCTTTCTGACCGAAAAGATTTTTAAATAATCCAAACATAGTTATACCGATTACAATAATGATGATAAATATGATATTCTGTTTTTGCATCATTTTCCATTTTATACGATTGAAAAAATGGTATGAGGATTAGTTTTTTTGTAATACCTCATCCAAAGTTTGTTGTACATTTTGCCAAGGACCTCCGTTCACTACATTTTTAAATCCGTGTTGTTGCAGGATTATTTGTGCATTTCCGCTTCTTGCTCCGCTTCGGCAGAAAACGATAATGTTTTCTTTGTTTTTAAATTGTGAAAGCTCCTGTTCCAATACGCTTAATGGTATGTTTATGGCACCGTTAACACTTCCTGAATTAAATTCTTCAGGAGTGCGTACATCAACCAAAAAAAGAAAATCTTTATCTAAAAACTTATCTTTCGAAAGTTTGTCTAATAACTCTAACATATGATGTAAATATTTATGATAAGAAGACTGACCCAAAATTTGCGTAAAGCCAATCTCCTTATTCTTAATGATTAAATTGATTTTTTAGCTAAGTACCAATCCACTTGTTCTAAAGTCGTATCGGCTTTACGTTCTTTTAATCCTTCCAATGTTTTTGGTGCTCCTACGATTACTTTGTCGCCCGGTTGCCAGTTGAGTGGCATAGCTACTTTGTATTCATCGGATGTTTGAAGTGCCAATAAAGAACGTTTAATTTCATCCATATTACGACCTACATTCAAAGGATAATACATAATTAGTCGAATTTTTCCTGCCGGATCCATGATGAATACGGCACGGACAGCCGCAGTTTCGCTTTCGCCCGGTTGCAACATTCCGTACAATTTGGCTACTTTCATATCCAAATCTGCAATAATCGGGAAGTTGAACAATACACCTGTCTTTTCGTCAACGGCATTTACCCATGCGATATGTGAATGAATGCTGTCTATGCTTAACCCCATCAATTTGGTATTGTGCTTTTCGAAGAAATCGCTTTCGTTGGCAAAGCCCGACATTTCGGTCGTACAAACCGGTGTGAAATCGGCAGGATGGGAGAATAAAATCACCCAGCTTCCTTTGTTGTATTCCGAAAATTTGATTACTCCTGTAGTAGTTACTGCTTCAAAATCGGGTGCCATATCGCCAATTCTTGGCATTGTATTTATTTGATTTTCCATTTTTTTAAATTTTAATGTTATTTAAGTATTTAACTATTTACTTCCATCCATTCTTTCATTCCGGCAGAATAGTTCTTGACATTTTTGAAACCGTATTTAGCCAACAATGACTGAGCAATTGTTGCTCTGTCACCGCTTTGACAGTGGATGACGATTTGTTTGTCTTTGCTGAATTTGTCCAGATTGTCTGTTAGTGTTCCCACAAAAACGTTATCTGCACCTTCTACGTGATAGGTTTCGTATTCTGTTAATCCTCTCACATCGACGATTTGTGCATCAGGATTTCCGATGTACGATTTGAATTCTTCAATATTGATAATGTCTTCGGTTTCCAATTCCAATCCCAAGTCTTCTACGTTGGAGATGTATCCGTATATGTTATCCAAGCCTATTCGCATCAGTTTTCTGGTCAAATCTTCGATTTGATTATCATCAGCAACTAAAACAAATTGTTCTTGATAGTTCAGTAACCAACCTGCCCATGTAGAGAAAGAATTATTGCCCTGTATATTGATACTTTCCGGAATAAACCCTTTTGCAAAATCTACTTTATTGCGAGCATCGATAACTTTCAATCCGTTGTTGTAGGCTGTCAAAAATTGTTCTTTCGATAATTTTGGGTGTTTAGGAACCTCCACTAATAATGGACGATTTACTTTGTTCAAGTGTTTCATCATCGCAAAATATTTTGGTGGTTCTGGTTGTCCTTCCAAAAGATATTTCACAAAGCCCGCTTCATCATCTTCGTATTGAAATGCCCAATTGCGGATTTTTTCGTAACCAACTGTTGTACTTGGTACTGCTCCCAAAGCCTTGCCACAAGCCGAACCTGCTCCATGTGCCGGCCATACCTGCACGTATTCCGGTAATTTAGCAAAGCGTTGAATGGATTCGTACATCTGCTTCGCACCTTTTTCTTGTGTGCCGATTAATCCTGCTGCTTTTTCCAATAAATCCGGACGGCCAATGTCTCCAACAAAAACAAAATCTCCCGTGAATACCATTACCGGTTTGTCGGTTGCCGGGTGGTCAGTCAACAAAAAACTGATACTTTCCGGTGTATGCCCCGGTGTGTGCAATACTTCTAATGTCAAGTTTCCTACACTGATTTTGTCACCGTGTTTCAGCTTGGCATGATGCGGAAACTGGTATTCCCAATCTGGTCCTCCTTCGTCTGAAAGATACATTTGTGCTCCGGTCACTGCTGCTAATTCGCGTGAACCGCAGAGAAAATCGGCATGGATATGCGTTTCTGTAATATGGGTAATTTTCATATTGTTTTGCTTCGCAATTTCCAAGTACACATCTATATCACGTTGTGCATCGATTACAATGGCTTCTCCTTTTGCCTGACAGCCTATAAAGTAGCTTGCCTGTGCCAGACTTTTGTCGTATACGTGTTGAAAAAACATAATTTTTATTTTTTAAGATTTTAAATTTCCTACGGCACAGCTTACATAAGACTTTGCCTTTTTTAATAATGAGTTATTGCCTTTTTGCGGATAACCCAAATCATTCAGCTTTTGAATGAAAGGTTCTATGTCTGAATCGGATTCGATGGTTACGGTTTCTGTGTCTTTATCTATGTTGACTTCCTGCACACCTTCCATTTGCTGAAGAGCCGTTTTGATGCTGTTCATACATCCGCCGCATTTTATATTTTCTACTTCTATCGTGTGTATCATTTTATTCTTAAAGGTTAAATTATAATACAAATTTACCATCATAAATCAGCTTATAAAGTAACATTGGTTACACTGACTAAAAAAGCCGATATGTTTTAAATACCGGCTTTTTTGGGATTATAACATAGTGGTCGGACAAACGTAATCGCTCACCTTGAATTTCCCCGAAGCTTTAATGGCATCGAATCCACCTTGAACATCAATCAGGTTGTCATATCCTCTGGCTTTAAGAATAGAGTTGAAAATCATAGAACGATAACCACCTGCACAATGGACATAATAAGTTTTGTCTTTGTTTACTTCAGCTATATGTTCGTTAATATAATCCAAAGCAATGTTTTCGGAATCTAAAACGTGTTCTGAAAAATGTTCACTTTTTTTGCGTACATCTAATATATTCAAATCAGGATTTTCTTCCATTCGTTTTGCCAGTTCATCTACTGAAATTGATTCGATAGCATCAGTTTCTTTACCTGCCTTTTTCCATGCTTCAAATCCGCCTTTCAAATAACCAATGGTATTGTCGTAACCCACACGAGCCAATCTGGTAACGATTTCTTCTTCACGACCTTCATCGACAATCAATAAAATGGTTTGCTTAATATCTGGAATTAATGTTCCTGCCCAAGGAGCGAAATTTCCATCGATACCAATATTGATTGAATTTGGAATAAATCCTTTAGAAAATGTTTGTGCATCACGCGTATCCAGCAACAATGCGTCAGTTTCGTTGGCAGCAGTTTCAAATGCTTCAGGACTTAAAGCTTGCGTTCCTTTGTTCAATACTTCATCAATACTTTCGTAACCTTTGATGTTCATCAGCACGTTTTCTGGAAAATATCCAGGAGGTGGCATTAAGCCATCCAATACTTCTTCGATGAATTTTTCTTTGGTCATCGGCTGCAAAGCATAGTTGGTTTTCTTTTGGTTGCCTAAGGTATCGGTCGTTTCTTTACTCATTTTTTTACCACAAGCCGAACCTGCTCCGTGTGCGGGATATACTATTATGTCGTCTGCTAAAGGAATAATTTTGTTGTGCAGTGAATCGTACAAATGAGCGGCTAATTTCTCTTGAGTTAAGTCGGCAATTACTTTCTGTGCCAAATCCGGACGACCTACATCGCCGATGAATAAGGTATCACCGGTAAACAAAGCAGTTTCCTTTCCAGTTTCATCAATCAATAAAAAGCAAGTACTCTCCATAGTATGACCCGGTGTGTGGATGACTTTGATTTGGATATTTCCGACTTGTAAAATTTCACCATCCTCAGCAACATATGCGTCAAATGATGGTTTTGCAGTGGGACCAAAAACAATCGTTGCACCGGTTTTTTTAGCCAAATCCAAATGACCACTCACAAAATCAGCGTGAAAATGCGTTTCCAATACATATTTAATTTTAGCCCCGTCTTTTTCCGCTTTTTCAATATAAGGTTGTACTTCACGAAGCGGATCTATTACCACAGCCTCTCCATTACTTTCAATATAATAAGCTCCTTGAGCCAAACATCCTGTATAAATTTGTTCTACTTTCATTCTTTATGGTTTTTTAATTGTTTTAAATTTTATACTACAAAATTACAACCTGCTTATAACCTGTACAGTAACATAAGTTACAAGACTGTTTTTTTATAAGAATAATTCCTTGATGAGGATATAGATTCCCATTACGAGTACAAACCAGCCGAATGCGGATTTAAGTTTATTGCCTTCGATTTTTTTAGATAGAAAAATCCCGATAAAAATCCCGACAACGGATAATCCGGTAAAGATGGATAGCAAAGTCCAGTCTATGGTTTCACTACCTTGCAAATCACCTGTGAATCCCAACAGTGACTTTGCTGCAATGATAAACAAGGAAGTTCCTACAGCTAATTTCATAGGCATTTTTGCTAATAAAACCAATGCCGGAATAATTAAAAATCCACCGCCTGCACCTACCAATCCGGTTAGTGTACCAACTAATGCTCCTTCCAGAAGAATCATCGGATAGTTATATTTTATTTCACCGGTGTCTGCATCATTGCAATGCGGGCAAGGACGTATCATCGATATCGAAGCAAAAATCATTACGATGGCAAAAAGCACCATCAAGGCGATAGGTTTGGTAAATTCAAAGCTTCCGATAGAGATAATCACATCAGGAATTAAAGGCATCAGATAGGCTCTGGTTAAATATACGGCAATGATAGACGGAATACCAAAAATAAATACGGTTTTGAAATCTACTTTTTTCTGAATGGCGTTTTGAACGCCACCTACCAAGGATGTAGTTCCCACTACAAATAAGGAATACGCTGTAGCTAATATGGGGTTAACGCCCATCACATACACCAAAATAGGAACCGTAAGTATGGAACCTCCGCTACCTATAAGCCCTAATGAAACACCTACTAAAACGGCTAATAAATAGCCTATAAGATCTGTCGTCATAATTCAAAAATTAAATGATATGGCAAAATTAAAATACCACGATAACGCAGGCAGTAACAATTGTTACAGAGCTAAAAATTAAAACTAAAAATCATTGGATGGCTATTTATTCTATACTGTGTAACAAGTGTTACAATTTTTTTTGTAATTTAGAAATACATTTACAGGTGCATATATGCGGTAACAAAACCTGATATTCAAACGCTTAAAATATTCCTTATGGAAGACATGATCCTTTACAATCGGCTACAGTTTGCCTTTACGATTACCTTTCATTATTTGTTCCCTCAGCTCACTATGGGACTTTCTCTGATGATTGTTTATTTTAAATGGAAGTTCCTGCGAACGAAGAATGAAGACTACAATAATGCTTCTAAATTCTGGATGAAGATATTTGCATTGAACTTCGCAATGGGTGTTGTAACGGGTATTCCGATGGAATTCCAATTTGGCACGAACTGGGCTAAGTTCTCTGAGCTTACTGGAGGTATCATCGGACAAACATTGGCAATGGAAGGAATGTTCTCCTTCTTTTTAGAATCTTCTTTTCTGGGCATGTTTCTTTTTGGTGAAAAGCTACTTGGACAGAAACTACACTTTCTATCGGGACTGATGGTTTTCATTGGTTCGTGGGCAAGTGGTTTTTTGATTATCGCTACACACTCTTGGATGCAACATCCTGTCGGTTACGAAATTTTGGAGAACGGAAAATTTGTATTGAACAATTTTGGTGCTCTATTCAATAACCCTTGGCTGTGGCCTTCATATCTACATAATCAAATGGGTTCGTTAGTAACGAGTTCTTTTTTTGTGGCAGCCGTTGGAGCTTTCTATTTATTGAGTAATAAGCATAGTCGCTTTGGGAAGATTTTTGTAAAAAGCGGAGTCGTTTTCGGGGTGATTTCTTCTGTCATATTGGCTTTCCCTACGGGAGATTGGGCGGCAAAAAATGTGGTTAAATACCAGCCAGCAACATTTGCTGCGATGGAAGGTATTTTTGAAACAGAAAAAGGAGGATCTGAAATCGTTTTGGTTGGACAACCCGATATGGAAAACAAAAAACTGGACAATAAAATCGCTGTACCCAATGTACTTAGTTTTCTTACGTATCAGCGTTGGGATGCTGAAATTAAAGGTTTGAATGAATTTGATGAATCCATACATCCTACCAATGTCCCCGGTTTGTATTATGGTTATCATATTATGGTTGGTTTGGGCACAATTTTCATTGGTATTATGGTATTTGCTTCTTTTTTACTTTGGAGAAATAAATTATATCAAACAAAATGGTTGTTGTGGATACTGATGTTTATGATACCTTTTCCGTACATAGCCAACACAGCTGGATGGTACACAGCAGAACTTGGCAGACAGCCTTGGTTGGTTTACAATCTGATGCGTATGGTAGATGGAGTTTCTCCTACCGTATCTTCGGGAAATACCTTATTTACACTTTTGGGTTTTGTTGGACTGTATTTACTTCTTGGACTGCTTTTTCTTTTACTTGTTTTAAAAATCATTCGCAAAGGACCTGAAGCTAAAATTGCATTAAAATAAATGGTTATGGAAATATTTTGGTTTATTGTATTAATGGTTATGTTGGGGATTTACATTATCCTCGATGGGTATGATTTCGGAGCCGGAATCGTGCATTTGTTTTTTGCAAAGACAGAAGAAGAAAAGAAAGCCGTAACCAATGCTATCGGTCCTTTCTGGGATGCTAATGAAGTGTGGCTCATTGCTGCAGGTGGTGTTCTGTTTTTTGCATTTCCTACGCTATATGCTTCTGCTTTCAGTGGTTTCTATTTACCATTGATGTTGGTATTATGGTTGCTGATATTCAGGGCTGTGGGATTGGAACTGAGAGGACAAGTACATCACAGAATGTGGGAAGCAATATGGGACAAAGCATTTGGGATTGCAAGTTTTCTGTTGGCTCTTTTCTTTGGTGCAGCACTCGGAAACGTGGTAAGAGGTGTAAACCTTGGAATGGTCGAAAATGGTGTTTCTACACAAGAAGCTCATTATTTCTTTCTGGCACTTTGGAACCCTACGTTTGATCCGCTTGCAGTGCATCAGGGAGTTATTGACTGGTTTACCTTGTTATTGGGACTTGTCGCGGTTGTAACATTAACCATTCACGGGGCTAATTGGATTATACTTAAAACATCCACAGACCTTAATCAAAGGCTAAAAAAGGTAATTTTTAAATTGAATTTTGTATTGTTGGCACTGGTTGTTACTTCTGCTTGTTTATGGCATTATGTAAAGCCCTTTCCTTTAAATAATCTGCAAACGCATTATTGGCTTTGGATATTCCCGATAATTGGTGCAGTAGGTCTAATCGGTTTGTTCAGAATTACCAAATTCAAAAAAGACAGCACCGGATTTTTATTTTCTTCTATGTTTATTTTTGGGAGTTTTGCTACTACTATAGCTTCTTTGTTTCCGACATTATTGCCATCTACAAATGGAATTAACCCTTCATTGACTGTGCATAATGTGGCAGCTCATGAATATGGATTGTCAGTAGGATTGTATTGGTTTATTATTGCAGCCATTTTGGTGGTTGTATATTTCATTATTCAGTTTAGGGTATTCAAAGGTAAAATGGATGATGTAGGATATGGAGAGCATTAAAAAAAACTCAAAGACTAAGCATTTGACTTAGTCTTTGAGTTTTATCGCTAAAATTTCTCCTGTCGCACAAACAATTCCTTCAGCAGAAAGTGTCATATCTACCAAGATTTTTCTGCCCTCTATACTTCGGAGTTTTCCTTTTAGCTCCAACTCTTTACCCATTGGTGTAGGCGCTTTAAACTCAACTTTAAGCGATGCTGTTACACATCTTACAGAAATAATTGTTGCATTTTCAAGATCAATATTTTCTGCTAAACAAACAAAAGCCGCAGCCGAACCAGTTCCGTGACAATCTAATAAGGAAGCTACTAAGCCACCATATACACTACCGGGAATTGCTGTGAATTTCTCATCGGGAGTAAAATGCGCAATAGTTTCATCCCCGATTAAATACGTTTTTAACTGATGACCGTTTGGATTGTTTTTTCCACATCCATAGCAATGTGCGAGTTCATCGGGATACAAATCTTGGATTGCTTTTCTTTTATGATGCATTCTTGTTTGAGAATTTGAAATTACTTCACAAGTTCATTGTTTTTATCTTTCCAATCGTTAATTCCACCGGTATAATTCAGAATGTTTTCAAAACCGTTTTTTGCAAGAATAGAATAAGCAATTGCCGCTCTTGTTCCGCTTTGGCAATGGATGATAACAGGTTCTTTTTTATTGATTTTATCAAGATTGTTTTCAAGTGTATTCAGTGCTATATTTTCAACACCTTTGATATGACCACTTTTGTATTCGTTTTCGGTACGAACATCAATTTTCTGAATGTTTTTGTTTCCTAAATATGATTTGAAAGTATCTATATCAATGGTTTTTACATTTTGCAAAGCCAAATTTTGTTCAGACGGATTGGTTATATACCCATAGATATTGTCCATCCCGATACGCATTAGTTTACGGGTCAAATCCTCGATTTGATTTTCATCTGCAACCAAAACAATTTGATTTTGATAATCAATAACCGAACCAGCAAACGTAGAAAATGTTTTCATATTTTCAATCAGAAGACTCCCAGGAATAAATCCTTGACTCGAAACTGCTTTAGGACGGGCATCTATAACGATTAACCCATTTTTAATTGCATTATCTATTTCTTTTTGATTGAGTTCAGCAAGTTTTGGTACTTCAACCAATAGCGGACGATTTACTTTGTTCAGATGTTTCATCATCGCAAAATATTTTGGCGGAGCGGGTTGCTCACTCAAAATATAGTTTACAAAATCTTTTTCTTTTCCTGAAAATTGCAAAGCCGGATTGGTCAATTTTTCTTGTTTCAAAGTAGATTGCGGAATATTGCTCAAACTTTTCCCACAGAAAGAACCTGCTCCGTGTCCCGGCCATATTTCGGTATCTTCGGGTAATTTCATAAAACGTTCGATAGAAGCATAAAGTTGTTTTGCTCCAACTTCCTGCGAACCAATTTGTCCTGCTGCTTTTTCCAATAAATCAGGACGGCCGACATCGCCTACAAAAATAAAATCTCCGGTAATGGCTTTGATTGGATTTTTTGTGCCGTCGTTAACCAAAAAAGTCAGGCTTTCGGGCGTATGTCCCGGTGTGTGAATGACTTCTATCGTAATACTTCCGACCGAAATTTTATCGCCATTTTTCAGTCCGGTGTGTGGAAAATCGTATTGCCAGTCTTTTCCGCCTTCGTCGGATAAATACAGCGGTGCTTTCGTAACTGCTGCGAGTTCTCTCGAACCACTGAGAAAGTCTGCGTGAATATGAGTTTCGGTTATTTTCGTTATTTTCAGATTGTTTGTCTGAGCTATTTCCAGATAAGTGTCAATGTCTCTTTTAGGGTCGATTACAATCACTTCTTTGGTTTCTGTATCGCCGATCACGTAACTTGCCTGTGATAGCGTTTCGTCATAAATACGCTCAAAGAAAAGAGTTTGTGCAAATGAGAAATTGGACAAGAAGAATATTGCTACCAACCAAAGAAAACTGTTTTTTAAAAAGATGGATTTCATATATTAATTGCTTTAAAATTCAATGTTTAAAACTATCTACACTAACTTTAGTACGTTATTAGTGTAGTAACAAATCGTCAAAATTAGCAATTCCCATTTTGGCGGAAAGTAACATAGGTTACATAGGATGCAGGAATAAAAAAATATTCAAAAAAGCAATTGTTCCATTTTTTAATCTTTCAACCTATTCTTTGTTGGTCTCAAAATAGATATTCGGTCTTCCAAAAATCCATTTTACGAATGAAACAACCAATGCAATCGGAATTATGAATATAGCGGCTATAATCATTCCGTATTCATACAACAAAGAACTATCTGAATAAGGTTTCCCTTTCTTTCTGGCACGGAGTGCACTCATTGGTAAGCCAATCATATTGCCCATCAGCATCAGTTGAATGGCAGCTAATATAATTCTTGCTTTTTCTTTTCCGTATTCTTTTACAATGGCTTCGTATGTTTCCATTTCGGGCAATCCACGTGTTTCGGCATAATGTTGAGCAAATAGGACGGCTTTCGATTCTTCGGGTTTGACAAAGCTTTTGTCTCCCGTAAGGAAACCCGATATTTCATCGTTATTCATTCCCATTTTTAATGCCATCTGCGTATGGGCGTATGAACATACGGCACAAGAGTTGACCTCAGTTACTGCCAGTTGCAATCTTTCTAAAAATTGTTCATCAATGGTGTTCTGTTTTTTATTTTTGATAAATACTATTGCTGACCTCGGTGCTAATACCAGCGAACGAAATAGTTCCGATAAAGAAACTTTTCTTTTATACGAAGTTTGATTTTCAATGTTTTGAGGTATAGATATGTTATTGTTCATTGTATTTAATTTGTATGTCCACCAATGATGTTTCCGTCTTTCATTTCTATGGTTCGGTCACTTTTTTGAGCGAATTCATCATCGTGGGTTACAGCGATAATGGTCTGTCCAAAACTGCGTGTCAGGTCTTTGAAAATATCAAAAACAATGTCTGTATTTTTACTGTCCAAATTACCTGTTGGCTCATCACCCATAATAATCAACGGATCATTAATTAACGCTCTGGCAATGGCAACACGTTGTTGCTGTCCACCCGAAAGTTTATTCGCAGGTTTAAGAGCCTGATCTTCCATACCCAGCATTTTTAACTTTTCATAAGCCCGTTCTTCTATTTCTTTTGGAGAAAACTTACCAAGTTTCAGTGCGGGAATCATCACGTTTTTCAGGCAGGTAAATTCTGACAGCAGGTAATGAAACTGGAATACAAAACCTATTTTTTCGTTTCGGATTGCAGCCAGTTCATCAACCGATTTTCCGGTAATTAATTCATTATCTATCATTAAATTTCCACTATAGTCTCTGTCCATAGTGGAAAGAATATAGAGCAAAGTAGATTTACCACTCCCTGACTTCCCGACAAGTGTTAAGAATTCTCCTCTCTCTACTTCAAAACCAATATTTTTCAACACCTGAAATTCTACCGGGTCATAAAAATACTTGTCGATATTTTCTGTTTTTAAAACGATATTTTTATCCATGATTTACTTTCTAAAAATGCTGACCGGATCTACTTTTGCTGCTTTACGGGCTGGAATGTATCCGGCAAAAAATGTAATCACTAAGCCCATAACAATTCCCTGAATGAATTTCTGCAGTTCATAATCTACAGGAAAGTATCCTATGTCACCACCGATGTAAACCTTTTTCAACAAGGTAATCATTAGCAATGCCATCAGCATTCCGCCAACTACACCGATCAAGCCAATAGATAATGCCTGCGTTACAAAAATCCGTATCACGTCGTTCCCTTTAAAACCAATAGCCTTTAATATGGCAATGTCATTTATTTTTTGGGAAACGGTCATGTTCAGGATATTGTAAATGCCAAAACCGGCAATGAGCATAATGGCTGTAGAGACAAAATTGATCATAATGAACCGCATTTTGCTGAGTGCCATCAGCGATTCGTTACTCTCTTTCCAATCTTCGGATTTGTATCCGGTTAATTGAGATAACTTTTCGGCAACGGCTGCCGCGTGGTGCGGATCTTTTACATTGACACTGATGTCTGTTACATACACATTGTTTTCTTTGAGCAATTGCTGAGCGGTGTATAGATTAACGTACGATTTGGTGTCGTCGGCAGTTGAATTAAATGATCGAAAAATACCTGCTACACGCAGGTTCTTAGTTACACCTTTTTGTGATGTAAGATTGATGTTATCACCAAGTGCCAAGTTCATTTTTTCTGCTATTCCTATACCGATTACGATGCCGTTCGGGTCGGATTTCAGGGTTTCAAATTTGCCTTCAACCATTGATGATGTAATGCTGTACATCATATCTGCTTCATCTGGCTTTATCCCGATGCTTAATCCACTCACTTGAGTTCTTCCGTTATTATAAAACACGCTTGTGTTTACCTGGGCTGTTACCACAGTTACTTCCTTTTGCTGTTGTGCCATTTCTGCAATACCGTTCGGGTTAATGATAGTATTGACTTTGGGTACTATTTTCGGATTAGAAATCAGGTATTCGGCAGCAGTATCACTTACCAGATTTTTGCTGATGACATCATCATGGTACAACCGAATATGTGGCGTATTTTTGAAAATATTTTCGTCAGATGCTTTATCAAAACCAACCAGTAAACTGTTCATGAAAATATAGATCGACATTCCGAGCAACACACCAAGAACGGCTACAGCAGTCATTTTTTTGCCCGAAAACAGATAGGTTCTGGCTATGTCTGTATTAATATTCATCAGTCTAAGGTTTTATATGTTCCAGAATATCATCTTTGCTAATTCCTTCCAATATTTCTACATATTCGGTAGAAATGATACCTGTTTTTACAACAACGGGTTCGTCTTTCCCTTTTAGTTTTACCTTATTTCCAAAGCCCAAATAACTTCTCGGAATTAATAAAGCATTCTTCTTTTCGCTTGTCAAAATATTGGCTTCCAACTGTGTGCCGTAAATACTACTTGAAGGTGCTTCATTCAGCAACACTTTTACAACAAATGATTGTGTTTTTTCATCAAATGCAGCCACTATTTCACTGATTTTGCCTTCGTACACGTTGCTTTTATCTGTGTTAAACTGTATATAAACCAATTGTCCCAATTTTACTTTTCCGATGCTTTTTTCATCTACGTTCAATACCACTTCCGGTTTGCTGTCATCAGCAATTGTAGCAACAATATCTCCTTTTTTGACATAATCTCCTGTTGATTTCAGCTTGTTGACAATCGTACCATTTTGAGGTATTATCAGTTGATTGTATCGTTCTATCACTTTGCTGTTTTGTAGCTGATTTTTGTTAGAAATCTGCTGTGTTTTGGCACGTTGCAACAGTTCTGCTTTTTGCTTTTTTAAGGCATTCAGCTGTGCCAGTGAATTTTTTGCTGCCAATTGCATATTTTCAAATTCTACCTTGGCTACACTTTGCTTTTGGAACAGGCGTTCATAACGTTCAGCTTGTTGTTTGTCTTGCTCGTATTTGCTTTCTGCATAGCGAATGTTTTGTTCCAGTTGCTGAATTGCAGGCGAATTTTCCGTTAGGTTTTCGTTGGCAATGGTTAATTGTTCCTCTGCCGAATGCGTATTGATACGGTTAGACGGATTGTCGATAACCGCAATAACTTTTCCTATATTCATTTTGTCTCCCACCTCAAAATTAGCTTCGGTCAATACGCCATCTGTTTGTGCCGTGAGATGATAAGCATCATCCCAATCGAGCATTCCCGATGCAAAAACCAATTCTTTTATATCTTTTACCACCGGCTGCGCTTCTTCCTTTGAACCACAGGATTGTAGTGTAGCGAACAGTACAATGGTAACGAGCAACTTTATTTTCATAGTTTAAAACTTATTATTGATGATAATTTTATTTTCACTAAATCCAATGCCTGCCAAAGCTGTAATAACATTTAGCTGGCTCAGCAGCATATCCGTTTGTGCAGTAAGTAATTTGTCTAAGGGCAGAATATTTTCCTGATACTGATCGAAGTATTTCTGATAAGTATCTTCTTTCAAGGTTTGAATTTTCTTAAAATTTTCGAGCTGTGAAGATGCTTTTTCGTACTCCACCAACAAATTGCTATTGCGGGTTTGGTTTTCACGCAAAAAATGAATACGATCATTTTCCGCCATTTGCCATTGCATTTTTTTCTCTTTTACTGCCGAGTATTTTGAAACGGTAGTAGGTAAATCCCAACTCAAACGAAGACCAACGTAATTAAAATCAATCCAATTGGAATTAGAATGAAAAAAAGACGCATTACTCAAGTTTTGCCAATTAAAGGAAGATACAAATCCCAAAACGGGTAACTGTTGTTTCTGTGCCGCTTTCCATTCCTGTTCTGCCACTTTTTCTCTCAGCTGATAATGGTTTACCCATAAATTGTTGTTTGCTTCTGTCAATATTTGTTTATGATCAAAATCTCGAATGTTTTGATTTAAAATGGGATTGACTTCATTCTCAAAAAACAAAGCAAGATTTTGCTGTTGGATTTGGATATTAAATTGCAATTGCGAAAGCTGATCCTGTAATCGAATAAGGTTCACTTCGGCTTCGTTTACATCTTGTTTGCGTACAAGTCCTTCTTCAAATCTGTTGTTTACGATGGTTAAAATTTGTTTTGCAATGACAATATTCTGCTCTACCATCTGTTGCTGTCCCTGAAACGATAAGATATTAAAGTAAATGCCGTTCAACTGGTCATAAATAGTCCATTCGTTTATTTTTTGCTGATTGGCTACCAGTTCCTGATTGGTTTTGGCAAGTTTTATACGGCTTATATTTCCAAGGTTAATAATATCGAACTGCGGCTGTATGCTGAATGTGCTTACATATTGCAAACCCATTGTGATTTCACGAAAAGAACCGGGCAAACCGCCGAAAACTTCGGCAGAAATATAATTGGTTTGCAAATTCATATTATCAATAACCTGAGCCGATACCGGAATTCTCGGATTAAAGGCACTTCCAACTGCGGTTTTTCTGGTCAGCTCTGCTAAATTTTGCTGGATGATGTCATTTCTGAAACTGACTTTTTTCTCCTTTGCAAAGGCAAGTACTTCGTCCAGCGTATGAAATTCTTTCTTCTCCTGCGACCATACCATAAAAGGCAATAAAAGGATGACTATTAGTAATTTATGTTTGTGAATATTCACTAACTTTTTCATTCAAAAAAATATTATAAATTAGACCTTTATTAAAGCTAAAATGCTATCCATTGTTTTTTGTCCCTGAACCTCAATATCAAATTCAAAAGAAGCCAATTTCCACTTCAGCATTTGCAGCCGAAACGTACCCATAACAATATGCACGAGTTCTTCTGAAGCTATTACTGTTCTAAAAACACCTGTCTCTTGTCCTTCCTTTATCAGGGAATTGAAACGGATGAAATTGGTTTGTAATAATTGCTGTATGGCATTTTTCACCTCATCAGAATTATCAATCAACCCGTCTGATAAAACAATATTGATGAAACACGGATTTTGCTTGAAATACGAAAACTGACTTTTAAAAAGTGTTGTAAACTTTCCTTCCGGTGATTGCTTTGTATTGATAATGGCATCAAAACGCTGGGTAATATTTTCTGATAAATAAGCAATTAATAGTGTTACGATTGCCTCTTTATTTTTGAAATGACGATACAAAGCACTTTCTGAAAAATGCATTTCCCGAGCCAAATTTTTAGTTGTAAGCCCTGCAATGCCACTTTCCATCAATATTTTACCTGATGCCTTTATGATTTCCAGCTGTCTTTCAGACAAATTCATTTAATCCAAACTATTTTAAAAATGTAAAAGTAGTTTAGCTCATTAAGCTACACTGTAACAAAGGTTACACAAATAAAAAACGAGGACATTTAATCCTCGTTTTTCACTAAAGCTATTAAACAGCTTTCTAAGCAGGATTTTCAATTGCTTCAAACACACAATCTACTGCCATGCTAAATGCAGGCATTCCACCTGTAATCGCTGCGGTTTCGCAAACGCCAAAAAGTTCTTTTACGGTAGCTCCGGCTTTTAAGGCTCCTTTGGCGTGCAATTTTGCAGGTTCTTTGTGCATTCCGCCAATCAATAGAGCAAAGTGAACCAATTGCTGGGTTTTCTTGTCAAGTGGATTGTTGTAAATGAGTTGTTCTCGGTATTTTTCGATGATTTCTATGGCATCTGTTTCGTCTGAAAGTGCTGCCAATTTTAACCTTTTCTCGATGTTTTCCGGAACGAAACCCAGCAGTTCTTCGTACTTTTTTCTAATGTTTTCCATTATCCGATTAAGGTTGAAGTGTTGGGCCATTCCATATATTCAGCCGGATAAATTCCGTTTTGACGCATCAGCATATCTACCTGCCCTAAATGGTACGAATGATGCCCAAACGTAATCCACAGAAATGCCATTACCGTGTATTTCCGTCCCATAAAGGAAACGGTTTTATTCAAATCTTCTTCGGTATAGCTTTTTAAGATTTCAAATCCTTTGGCAAAAACGTCCTTGTATTTTTCCACTAATTCCTGTCCGTCTGCAATGTTTTCCAATAAAGAAGCGTTATCGGGTTTTGGAATTGCCAGTCCGTTTTCTCCTTCCTTCATCGCCTGAAACCAATGAATTTCTGCCAATACAAAATGACGGATTAATCCACCTATATTAATTGTATTCACACGAGTTCCGAGATACATCACTTCGTTATCAATCGGTGTACTGTTAAATACTTCATCGGGAACATCTTTCAGTAATTCCAGCGTTTGAAGATACAATTGTTCGTGAATATTCAAGAAGCGATTGAACTCCTGTATTGTTGCCTTATTTTCCATTTTTATTACATTTTAAACTGTTGTAAAATTATGTCGTAACAGGAATTTACACAGTAACCATTGTTACAGAAAGGAGATTTATTTCGCTTTAATAATAAATTGATACGGCAGTAAATCTACATTCACTTCAAAAGAAGTATAACCTGCTTTTTTCAACTCTGCAATTACTTCATCGATAGACACTTTATGGTCGGTTGGCGGGCCCACCGGAACATCTGTTTTGAAGAAATCAATCACGACCAATTCTCCATTGTTTTTTGTTCCTTTTTTTACTTTTGCAAAATATTCGGCTCGATTGTCAATATGGTGATAGGTATTTACGATTAACACCATATCCACTTCATTGTCTTTCAAATCAGGACTGTCAAAAGGTATTTTGCGAAGAGTGATATTATCGATTTTGTTGTCTTCCATACGTTTTTTCAGGAAAGTCTGAAACTCGTCATTTACATCGGCTGCAATTACATTTGCTCCGTGTTTGGCCAGTTTCACAGAAAAATATCCCGTTCCGGCACCGATGTCCATAATGGTTTTTCCGTTGATGTCGCCTAAATATTGCATCACCTTGTGCGGTTGCTGGTATTCGTCTCTTTCTTTCGATTCAAAACGATTTGCTAATTCATCCACAGATGATCTGTGCATATACTCATTTGCAGAATGTGCAGGTTTTCCGTCTCCGTGACCTTTGTGTTTGTTGTGTTCTTGTGCCATAAGTGTGCTTGTTGTGGCAATTGCGAAGATTGCCGTAATAATTTGTTTTTTCATTTTATATCAATTTAATAATTAGACTTTTTTATTTTTTCACTCCAAAAATAAGTTCCTGTTCCGATGAGTAAATTGCTCATTCCCAATATTGTTTCAAACGGATTATGGATTAATGCGTAGGTAATCATCCATACAGATAAAAGAACAAACACAATTTGAAACAGCGGAAATAACGGACTTTTGAAACCTTTTGTTTGTTGATTGTGATTTTGCTTTCGCAATTTGAATACGCCTAAAACTGTCATTAAAGAAGATGCAGTAAGCAATATTCCGCAATAAATCATAATCTGCTCAAAGGTGCCGGTGAGCAACAATAAGGCACTGATGCTAAACTGCAACCACAAGGCTCTTTTGGGAATGCCGTTTTCCTGTGTTTGAAAGTACGACCAAAGACGATGTTCTTTTGCAATGCTCGATGTTACTCTCGGGCCAACCCAAACCATAGCACTAATGCCTGAGATTAACAGTAATGAAATGGCCAACCCAAAGAAATTCCCTAATTTTTCTCCCAACATTTGCTGTGTAGCAATGGTGCCTACGTTCAACTGTCCGGCTAAATAATCAACCGGAACGTGTTTCAGAAAAACGTATTGCAATAAGGCGTATAAAACCGTTACCAAAATTGTTCCTCCAATAAGTGCTTTGGGTAAAGATTTTAAAGGATTTTCAAATTCTTCGGTAATATAAGCTGCCGCATTCCAGCCCGAATAGGAATAACTTACATAAATCAGTGCTATGGCAAAAGCTGTTGACGTTAATTCGGTAAAATATCCTTTTGAAGAAACGATTTCATTGCCCGAATGCTCCGGTAAAACCAAACCAACACCAACAATTATGACAATCAAAATTACTTTGAGCAAAGTACTGATGTTTTGAAATTCGGCACTCAGTTTCAAACTTCGGGTATGGATTAATGTGATGACAGCGACCAAAGCAATACTCATCCATTTGACATTGAAATTCCCAAATGGAAAATACTCCGAAAAAGCAATCGCAGCTAAAGCAATCGGTGCCGCAAAACCAACGGTAAGCGAAATCCATCCCGAAAGATATCCGATTAAAGGATTGTAAATTTTGGACAAGAAAGCATATTCTCCTCCTGATTTTGAAATAACCGTTCCTACTTCAGCATAACTGAACGCTCCCGAAAGAGCCAAAATACCGCCTAAAACCCAAAGAGTAAGTACAACCGAAGGATTATTCAAGTCTTTGAGTTGAAACCCTAAACTGGTAAATGCACCTGTGCCTATCATATTGGCAACAACAATGGCAATTCCTGTTAGCGTGGTGATTTTATGTTTGGATTTTGGCTGCATACATTAAAATTTATATTGCATGAAAACCGTAAAATTTCTACCTGCTTCATTAATCGGTACGCTGGCAAAACCTTCTTGATTTCGAAATGCAAAATTTAAGTGGTTGTGGTATGTCTTATCAAAAATATTTAGCCCGGCTATTCCGATACTTAGTTTTTCAACAGGTTTATAACCTAACCGCACATCCATAGTCTGATAACCTCCTGTTCTGATTTCTCCGAATGAATATGCCAACTCATTTTGGGTTGCAACAATATTATATTGAATATTTCCCCAGAATTTTTCTTTTTCTATTCCTTTAGAAATACGAGCTGTGAATGGAGGAATTAACGGTAAAGATTCATCAAAATCCTTATTTCTGGTATAGATATAAGACAAATCTGTTTTTAAGAAATAGTACTTTCCGAAATCTAATTTTGCGGAAACATCAATACCCGTTTTATAAGCATCTTTTATATTTGTAAATACTTTTGCATCAGATGCTATATCAGGCTCAATCACTGCTGAAATATAATTTTTCAAAAAGCCATAATACACAGATCCCTCAAAACGAATGGTATTGAAAAAGCCACTTAGGTTTTCATAACCGCTTAATCCAATTTCAAACTGATTATTTATTTCAGCTTTCAAATCAGAATTTCCGGTATAAGTATAGCTATCCTGTCCTACATTGAACTGGTTGATGTATCGCTCGATCATATTGGCAGAACGCACACCACGACCATAAGCAAATTCTAAAAAAAGGCGGTCTGAAAATGCTTTTTTCAACGAAATGGTTCCGCTTATATTATGCTCTGTTCTTTTATCCAAATCATACAATGCGGCAAAATCAGCTTCCAGTTTACGAATGTCTGAAATGACCATATCGTAACGTAATCCTGCGGATAAAATATAGCTGGGCAGAAAGTTCCATTTCGCTTCCGTATAAGCTCCTATATCGTCAATATACGAATCCTGCCATATAGAATTTATTCTTGTAATAGGGTTAGGCAATGGATTACCGTTCTGCATCTTTATCAGTCTTGTTCGGTCTCCATATCTGCTGATGTGTAGATAATCCACTCCGCTAAAAAAATGAAGTTTATCGGACGTTTTCCATTCCAATTCTGCTTTTGCCCCGATGGTTGTAGAATTTACATCGGCCGCTGCTTCGGTTGCTGTCGCTGTGGAGCGTTTGTAATTGGTCATCAGATGATCTACATAACTGTAGTAGGTTTTTACTTGCAGACTTTTCAGATTTTTCCCAACATTATCCCATTTGTAATCCAATGAAGCAATGCTGCTGTTGTCATATTCGGTATCCATAGGAAGACCTGCGTGCAACACATCACGTCCGAAAGCCTGTCTCCAGGATGCTTGTATACGCTGATTCGGATGGATATTATAGCCTAATTTCAAACCATAGTCAGTACTTCTGAATGAAGATGGAATTTTTGTATCATCACCGTCTTTGTAATTGCCATAATCTCTGTAACCGAAATTACCAGCTACGTCAAATTTTTGCGTTACATACTGTAGTTGAGCCATTCCTACATAGGCACTTCCATTGGTTTCGTAGCCTGAAGCCACCGAACCGTGAAAGCCGTGTTCTCCTTTTGATGGATTGCGTGTGACCAGATTGACGATGCCTCCAAAATTTGCACCGTACCGCACACTATAGGGACCTTTAATGATTTCTATTTTCTCAATTTCTTCAGGTGAAATGTGAGAGGTGATCGGATCCATACGATTGGGACAAGCGTGCATCACTTTCAGTCCACCATCGTATTGAATGTTCAATTGCTCATATTGTGCACCACGAAATGTGGGATCCATTGCGTAATTTCCTCTCTTTATCAAGGAAAATCCATTGATGTCACAAAACAAGCCCGCAACATTTTTGGGTTGGACTATTTTTTCATTATAGTTGTTGGAAACTTTACTGAATGTGGGGTTTTCCAATCTATAACCCGTAATTATTATTTCATTGAGGATCGTTGTTTTTATAGTATCCTCTTTTTGCTCACTTTGAGCCATAGTTATATAAGGCACAATACAAAGCAAAGTCAATAGTATTGATTTCATTTTTTAAAATTTGATGAATGATAAATGTGTCCCGTGAATATATCAGGGATTTTAATTTAGATCATCAAATTTTCGGGTGGATATTTGCATTTATCCAAATACAGAAAGGAATAAAAAGATTGTTTGGCAATGATTTTATTCTTCTGTAATCTTTTGATTTTTATAAACTCTAAAGTGAATTTTTCGGTAGGAATAAAATCAGGAAAGCTGATGGAGGAAATCTGTTCGGGTATTTTTTCCTGTGTTTCTGAAGCTTCTTTTGAGGCTTTATTCAGACTACATTTTCCATTACAATGCAGTTCAGGTTTCTCTTGATTTTCACAAAACAATTCTATATATCTTTCGGTATCCAATAAATAAAAAGCATAATGAAACTGTGCATAGAACGTTCTAAACACTAAAGTAAAGAGGAATATGTACAAGGCTGCCTTTTTCAAAGAAAATCTTTTGAAACCATTATTGCAACAAAGTTATTTTTACAAAATGGTTTTTATTGTAACCAATGTTACAGAAGAGTGATTTTGAAACAATGTATTTTGGGATACTCTTAATCTAATGATAAGCTATATGCAAAATTATTCTGCCTTTTCATATTTCAACTTATAATCGCCGATATGAATTTCGCTCTGCTTGATTTTTTTATGATTTCGGAAAAAATTGATGATACCCACAATCAGCAAAAGACTGGATATGACGAACAAGATGTATTCAAAAATCACCGCCTCGTTACCATCAACAAGTTTGTTGACACTAAGACCAGCCACAAAATAGTAGATAGAACTTCTTAAAATGACAGAAATGTCGATTGGTTGGCAAGAAATGTACGTTGGATAGCTAATTCTTCTCTAAGTATCAGGTCTTTTTTGAAAGGTGAATTTATTTGTTCGCCTTTGGTTTCTTCCATAGTGTTAGTTTAACAATTCTATGTTATTGCGGTTTAGTTTTATTTTTCCTTCATTTTCCAATGCTTTCAGCAATCGTGAAATTACTACTCGGGAACTGTTGAGTTCGTAGGCAATCTCCTGATGGGTTTTGGTGATGATACTTGAAACCTGAGTTAGACTCTTCTTTGGTCGCTCAGAAATATAAATATGATAGTTAAGGCGCCTTTGTGCAGGCTTATCGAGATAAGCCAAGCAGAGGCAACACAGCATAGCGTGTTTAATTGATTAGCTTTTTTGTTGTTTCACTTTGAAACAGCCATCTTCTTCCTGAAAACGCCTAGAAATAGCCCGCTATTCCTTCGTTGTTATCAGTCGAATCTGACAATTTCAAAGCGTTCTGAGTAAAAAATAATAATCGAACTCAGCTTTATAGTTTTTACAATTGATCATATGAACTCTATAGTTTGTGGACTATCCGGCAGGTAGAGTAGATTAACTTCTCCTACTTGGTATGCGTGTATGTCTGAGAGTAATACTACTTTCTTTTTCTCTAAGTAATGTGTCTTACCGTCTTTATCGGTATAGTTGATGTGGATGCGCATTTCAGGTTGCTCATTGATGAATGTCCCGGTCTGATTAATTTTCGTAATATGTCCTTTGGTTTCCAAACCGTATAGAAACAATTTATAGGAACTTTTATGATTAAGTCCACCTCCCATTCGGCTGAAAATTTTGTTAATTGCTAATTCAGTTATAAGCCCAAAATATGGAGTCCAGACCCAAGGGTGCCATAGCGAAAGCCAACGCCATCCTTTTCCATTGCTAAAGACCAAATGATTGACTATAAATACTGCAATGGCATACACAATAGTAAATAGATAAAGCCAACGCATTTTCGATTTGGTAGCAAAATAATCTCCCTCGCCTAGTATCCATGGAATTTCTGCACTTTTTTGTGTGTTTAGTCTGAGGGGGAGTTGTTTCCCAACTTCATATCTCTTTAAATGTGGCTTGATATCAAGAAAATCAAAAGAAGTAGTGATTTCGGTACCCGCCAAATTGGGAAAAGACACCATTACTTCGGTCATGAAATTTCCTTCTTTGGTTTCTTTTTTTGTGATGATCTCATAGATTTTTGCATCTACAACCTTTCCGCTTCTCTGTAGCTCTTGAGCTTCTTTCAGCAATAGCTTGGGCTTACTGACATGCTTTCGGAACTGTACTTTGATCAACCAGGCCCAACCGATGATTCCAATCATCAGAGAAATTGTCGCCGTCCATGCACCCGAACTCCATCCTCCAGCATAAGAAAAAAACAAAGGGAAGATGTAAAGGAAAAAGAAGATGTACCACTGCCAAAAATTTCTACTCATATCTTTTGTGTTTAAACTATTAAATACGCTGAATCATTACCTCATTTCCAGTTTTGCAAACTTTCCTTGGCTATCGGTTTCCAGACTGTAATCTGAGCGATCACCTCTTAGTGAAATTGCCCAATATTGTTTGTGTGGATGCGAGTAATAGGTTACCGAAGAAGGGAGCTCTATAAAACCTATCTCGTCAAACCTATTGATGACCTCGTATAGAACCTGATGGGCAGTACGCAACTTGATAGTGGCGAGCGGATAGGAATTTCCCTCCATATTCTGCAAGTCTCTACTAGTTAATTTCACAGGATCTTTTTTTGCCCATTTTCCGGTTTTGCTTTCATGCCAATACCAATCTACTTCGTTGGGGTTTGACGGATTGACAATAGGCAAACGTACTCTTTGGTGCTCTACAAATAAGGGAGAAGAGTATAACAGTATGTCTTCCGTATTTAATACTGTATATAATTCGGCTTGGATTTCATCCAATCTCTCAGGTTGGAAAAGTAAGGATATCTCAGTTCTGTTCCATTTCTCGATTTCATGCGTCAGCATTGCCATGGTGTAATCAAACTTTAGGCTATCAAGTGTTGGATATAACCCCTGGATGAGCTCACGGTATTTTTCAATCGTTTGGTTTTGTGCTCTGAGCTTCGAACTAAAAGGGTTGTGAAAAGTATCTTTTAGATTCTCTTGCGAATCTTCTTGATTGTTAAAGGTGTCTTCGACTGCTTTTTTTACATAATCGCAAGAGTTCAAACTAACAATTGCAACAGACAATAAATAAATTATTCCTAATCGTTTCATATGTTATTCTATCAATTATTACTCGATAAAAGGGTGTTTTGTGTGCCATCCATCTTTTTATAAAATTATGGATATAATACTCACTTTATATTAATTCAATATTAATATCCCGTTATCTTTTAATTCTTTTAGCCGCTCAATTGTATATTCTTGTTCAGCGAGTTTCATTTTGTGTGAGTTTATTTCGAATTCTTCCGTTAATTTATGTCTCGTTTGGCTTACTTCATGCAATTCAAAAATTGCCGCCTCGTTACCATCAACAAGTTTGTTGACACTAAGACCAGCCACAAAATAGTAGATAGAACTTCTTAAAATGACAGAAATGTCGATTGGTTGGCAAGAAATATACGCTGGATAGCTAATTCTTCTCTAAGTATCAGGTCTTTTTTGAAAGGAGAATTTATTTGTTCGCCTTTGGTTTCTTCCATAGCGTTAGTTTAACAATTCTATGTTATTGCGGTTTAGTTTTATTTTTCCTTCATTTTCCAATGCTTTCAGCAATCGGGAAATTACTACACGGGAACTGTTTAATTCGTAAGCAATTTCCTGGTGGGTTTTAGTAATAATATTCGAATCGTTGATCTTACTTTTCTCCTGAAGATAGTTGTAAAGGCGTTCATCCATGTGCATAAAGGCAATATTGTCTATAGCAGCGAGCATTTCATTGAAGCGATTGTTATAACTTTCAAAAACAAAAGCACGCCAGCTTTTATATTTACCCATCCATTCTTCCATTTTCCCTACGGGAATCATCGCTACCAAACCATTATTTTCTGCCACTGCCCGGATTTCGCTTTTTTTATCGCCCATACAGCAGGTAAGTGTCATAGAGCAAGTATCTCCTTTTTCGATAAAGTATAGTAATAGTTCACCTGTATCAAAATCTTCACGCATAATTTTGATAGCTCCACTGATTAGCAAAGGCATGGTTTTGATATATTTACCAATATCTATCAATACATCTCCTTCTTTGAATTCGACAACCTTAGCGACAGAAACGATTTCGTCAATGAGCTCTTTTTCAAATATCCCCCGGTAGGTTTCACGGATTAATTCTTCCATATTTATTTCGATTTAATGAGGCAGCTTGTTTTTTATCAGACCATAAAGCCACGTTCCTAATAACGCCCCTAAAATTACAACTAAAATCGGGAAATATCCTGCACCTGTCATTACAAACATTGGACCTGGACATGCTCCCGCTAACGCCCAGCCTAAACCAAAAAGAATACCACCTATTAAATAGCGTGGAATACTTTTATCCTTGTCTGCAATAACAATAGGATTTCCAGTAATATCTTTTACCTTGTTTCTTTTGATGTATTGTACTACGATTATTCCTACTGCCAAAGCAGTTCCCATTAAACCATACATGTGAATGGATTGAAACTGGAACATTTCATAAATCCGGAACCATGATGCGGCTTCAGATTTGTACATAACAATTCCGAAAAAGGTTCCGATTAGTAAGTAAACTATATTTTTCATTGCTTTTAAAAATTAAAATTTGTTATTAGATTGATTTGGTTGTAATCGCTTCTTTGTGCAACCAATTGTGTGTTATGCTCGTTTTTATTTTTTTTCCAGACATACAGCAACTCAATATGAAGCCCTTTTAAGAAATTGGTAAACTCATAATGCAATCGTGTATTTATCTGGTAATAATCATCGATGTTGTATTTGTTTAATTCATAGTTTTTTATGGCTGCTCCGTGAGTAGTAGTTGCATCGACATTCAAAAATAAATGTTTCCAATTGTACTGATACCCGATAGCAAAGACATCAACTCCACCCAATCCTTCTATACGGCTTCTGGACATAGATGTATAAAACTGATCCCGACCCAATTCTTTCGGGAATAAGTACCTGCTGGACTCAAAAGATTTGGTATAGGCTGCTTTAAATTGTGATGAACCATTTTTGTATTTCAGTATACTGCTGACTACCTGTCCGTTTTCGTTCGGCTGCACATATCGGTTTTTATAAGCGAGCGTTTTTTGGTAAGCATCAGGTATCTGGTAAGAATAAATAATGCCAAGCTCCCAATTTTTTTTTGCATACTCCAATTGCAACCAAGAGGTGTTAATGAATTTATCCAAATGAAAATTCCAGAAATTGACTTTCAAATTTTTAAATTCCTTTCCCAAATGCACAATCGCTAATCCTTGTGAATGGGTTGTTTCTTTATAGTATGCTTTTTCTCCGTTTGGTAAATATCCGTTATCTGTCAATCCGATAGCCTCTTCCATTGAAAACCATTCGGTCATTGATCTAGGAGAAACCCTATGTATCCATGCTACATCAGCCTGAAATTTTTCATTTTTATGATGTAACCAACCTCCCTGAAAAGCAAAAGGCTTCATTCTTCCATCGCTTTTATTCAATAAAGGCGTATATTCTACTGGGATTTTCCCATAGGTTACGTAAGAATTTTTCCAATGATATTTGATATACAGTTCCTCCAATCTGTCCAAATCTTTAAAATTGTCTTTATGATTCACATCAAATAGTTCCTGTTCCCATCGTGATGATTTATTGGTCTGATCGTAAGGTTTATTCAAATCAGATGAAAACAGCTTATAGGTAAATATTCCCGAAACACCTAACTGAAAGCCTTTATACGATTTGGTTTTATAGCTTAATACGCCTCCAGTGGCATTGGCATAATAATCGTTTCCATGATTGTTTTCAGTCATCAAAAAATAATTTCGGATATGTCCGCTGATTTCGCCTTCTTTGAGATAGGAAACCAAAGATTTATTTTCAACAGTATCTTTTATATGATTTTCCTGTGCCATTGTTGGTTGAGAAAGTATAGCTACAACCAGTATTACCAACAGCCTTTTCATCGGTATTAAAAAATTAAAGGAAAAATGAGATGTACCATAATTAATCCACCTATAAAGAAACCAATAGTTGCTATCAAAGACGGTAACTGTAAATTACTGATACCTGATATAGCATGACCAGAAGTACAGCCACCTGCATAACGTGCTCCAAAACCAACCAATATTCCGCCAATTAGTAGTATAGCCAATGTCTTAGGATCTGAAAATGCTTCCGTTCCAAAAAGTTCTGTAGGTACGTATGCTTTCCCAGCACTTTCAAAACCTATTTCCTTTAAATGCTCAACCGTTTTTGGGTTTAAGTCCGGTATTTGATTATCCGACAGATAATTTGAAGCTACAAAACCACCGATAATAGCTCCAATCATTACCAATAAATTCCAGCGTTGTGCTTTCCAGTCAAAACAGAAAAAATCACAAGTCTTGCCGGCTCCGCTCATAGTACAGAGTGTTCGCAAATTGGACGACATTCCAAAATTTTTACCTACGTAAAGTAGAATAAACATCGTCAGTGCAATCAATGGTCCGCTAACATACCACGGCCATGGTTGTAAAATCCATTCCATAAATTATAGTTTTATTCTTTTTTATTACTGCAAATTTCAGTTTATAAAAAGAGATAGTCTGTTACATAGGTTACACAGGACTAAACATCTTCGCCTTTCATCATTTTTTGCCAATAGAAATAGGGAAGCATGTATTTTTTTAACAGCCACAAACGCCAGTGTTCTTTGGAACTGTCGCCAATCAGCATCATTTTGAGTTTTGGGTCGGGCGTGAATTCATTTTTGTAATTAAACTCTGCCAATACCATTTTTCCATAACCTGTTACTAGGGGACAAGATGAATACCCTTGGTACGATTTGTTGTCGGCAGTTTTTCCTTTTATTAGTTTAAGGATATTATCAACCACTACAGGAGCCTGTTTGCGTACGGCTGCACCGGTTTTTGCGGTTGGTAAAGCAGCTACATCTCCAATTCCGAAAATATTCGGATATTTTTTGTGTTGAAGACTATTGATATCCACATCTAACCAGCCTGTTTCATTTACCAAAATAGACTCTTTCACAAACTTTGGGGCTGTTTGGGGTGGAGCTAAATGTAACAAATCAAAGGGCATTTCAATCAATGAATCACCTTGTTGCTTTTCTCCCAACACATTGCCTTCATTCACTACGCAATTATTTTCATCGGGAGCAACGCTTTTGAAATAGACTATTTTTTTATCGGCATCTATTTTGACTGGAGCATAAAAAGGTTTAAAATGTACATTGTATCGATGGATGACTTTCATTAGTGTATCTGCAATTCGTTTCACTCCAAATATGACAGTACCGGGAGTTGCAAACACTACATTTGATTTCTTGTCTAATCCATTTCTGCGAAGGTAATCAGCTGCCAAATACATAATTTTCTGTGGAGCTCCGCCACATTTTATAGGGGTTGTAGGTTGGGTAAAAACCGCATTTCCACCTTTAAAGTTCTTTAGGCATTCCCAGGTGTATTTAGGATCTATATAGTTACTGCATACAATGCCTTTTTTTACTGCTTCTTCCAATCCTTCTATCAGGGAAAGGTCATTTACTAATCCGGGAGCAACCACAAGATAATCATAACTAATTTTGATACCTTTCTTGGTTTCAATCTTATTTTCTTCAGGATAAAAAGATACTACGGCATCCTGAAGCCACTCTACGCCTTGTGGGATTAAATCCCGCATAGGTTTTGCCGTTTTGGCGAAATCATATGTTCCGGCTCCGACCAATGTCCAGGCAGGTTGATAATAGTGTCTCTCTGCCGGATCAATGATAACAATGTCAAGAGACTTATCTTTTTTCAAAAGTTGGGCAGCGGTCATAATTCCGGCTGTACCCGCACCTATAATGGCTATTTGATAATGTGATTTCATACCGTTACTATTTATTATTATTCGTAAAAGTATATTTTGGGAATAAGATAGTCTGTAACATATGTTACTGAAAGGCATATTTATGAAGAATAATATTAGGCTAAGTAGCTGTAGTAGTTATAATAAAACATTTATTCATTAAAAATTGAAGTATTATAAAGTACATTAAAAACATCCTTTTATCAATAAGGGAAGAAGAAAAGAAATTGGATTTAAACTCACAAAATGTAATAGAAAGTACACGTGAAGTTGTTTCTTTTTTATTGTCTAAACTGGAAAGATTACGAGATTATATCATGGAAAATGGATTTGAACAACCTAATCAAGAAATTGAATTTTTCAAGAAAATAAAACCCGAAATACAAGGGAAATTAATTTTCTATAATAAGGTGTTCAAAATTGAGAGCAGTTGTCCAAGTGAGATGTGGGATGTTCACAAAAAATATTTTTCGGATGAACTACAAAAGATTGAAAATATTTACAGAGAAAACACCTGCAATTGCCCTTTCTACAGATATTACCGGTCGGGACGTATAGATCGGGATGAAGAGTTATTTATTAGGGGGCAGATAAATATAGACAATGGGCTTAATAGTCACATTTTTGAATCTGATCACAGATTTTCTACTTACTTCGATTATAAAGTAGCAAGAATAATAGGTGATGAATTATTTTATGATTATCTCATTTTTCGTATAAATAGTGGATTATTTGATATGACTAAAGCTGAAAACTTACAACAATTGGTATGGACGGAATCAAAAAATGCTTTGATAGAACTAATTTATACTTTGCATGTTAATGGAGCTATATTGAATGGAAATATAAGTGTTCGAAAAATAGCCTCAGCAGTCCAATCTGTTTTCAATATTGAATTAGGGGATATACACCATGCCTTTCACCGAATGAAAATGCGTGCTGGTTCCAGAACAGCCTATTTGGATCAATTAAAAAAATCTTTGGAAGAGCATATGGATAAAGATTTTGAATAATTAATATTTTCAAGCAGTGATTAATTTCACTGCTTTTTGATTTTTGTATCATTTATGATCTTGTTTTCAGACATATGTTTTCATATATTTGCTGTGAGCTAACGGAAACACATTGAAAAGCAAAGCAATAAGCACCGTTACCAAATCGTTACCTGACTTTTTTGATTATCCTTATAAAAGCTTAGTATTCAACCGATACAGCTTTTTCCTGAAAACTTTAAAATAAAAAACATTACAAAATACAAGGTGTTTTTATGTAAAATATAAGATAAATCCTTTATATTTATTCCAATAAATTTAATATAAGTTATTTCTTTATTAAAAATAATTAGATATTATTCTGTTTTAAAAATAAACAAAGGAATAAATAAATAATCCTTTTGTGTTTAAATATTGAAAAAAGAAGGAAAAAATGTGAATTAAGCAATGATTGTGAGACTCTTTTAAAATCAACGGGTTGGTCGCATAACAAGGGGTATCTGTCTTGTTAAAAACTTAACATTTGTTCAATGGGGAGAAGAATGTTCTGTTGTGAATCGTGTATTGTAATCCTCTTTTTGAGATTTATAATTACAAAAATGTCGATTTTATAGTGTTTCAATTGGGGTTAGAAGCTTAGCTTTTAAGAAAAATAACATAAAAATAAAATTTATTGGTTTTGGTATAATATTTGTTTTGTGTAATAATATTGAAGGAAATTGAACTTTTTAGGTTATTTCTTTTGATTAAAAATACATAATTGAAATAAATAGTAGTTTATGAAAAAAAATGTACTTTCAGTTGCGTTGCTGATGATGTCAGGATTCACTTTTGCACAAGTAGGGATTGGAACAGCTAATCCTAATCCATCAGCTCTTTTAGATGTAGAAGCAAAAATGGGAAATTATAAAGGGGTGCTCATCCCGCGAATTCCCTTGTTGTCAACCACAGACAATTCTACGATTAAAGGAGGGAAAAATACAAACAGTCTACTTGTTTTCAATACTACAAATAGCGAAGATCTCAAACCAGGTTATTACTATTGGTTTGATAGCCGTTGGGTACGTCTAATTACATCTGCAGATGATTTTTTAACGGATGTTGCACGCAATGAGGAACTTGCTGTAAATATTGCCCGTGAAACACTATTCTTACGTGATTCAAAGGATAAAATCATTGAGGTTCCCTTATCCGACATCAATATAGTAACAACACTGGAGGCGAGTGGACAAGGAACATATACTTATACTTCCGAAGACCAAACGCAGACGATAATCGATATTCCAGGAGAAGTTATCCAAAATATTACGTAGATTGTCCAAGACAATACCGTGATCAATGAAATTATTCAAGCCATTAGTGTCCATGCAAAGCCTTTAACAGGGGATGAAATTATCGAAGTTATAGGCGGCGAACAAGCGGTGTTAGCACCAACGGCTTTAAGCGTGAAAAATCAAAGTATCACGACAGAAAAAATAAAACCAGGTACAGCAAAACAACTCTTAGTCACTGATGCTACGGGAGAAGTGAAGTGGGTGGATGCAACGGATGAAGTAATCAAAGAAGCCGTTCAAGCGAATGAAAAAGTAACGATTCTCGAAGATAACCACAATGGTACTTTTACGTACTACAATGAGAAGGCAATTGATGAGCAAACGGGAATGCCTATTCGCAATCTTGGCGTTGTGTTTGATGCCAATACATTGAGAATCAAAGAAAGAGAGGCAGCGAATGAAAAAGGTATCTACGATTTCTATGATGGGATGACTACACTTGCCAATCCATTAATTACCATCAGTACACGTGCCAACTCCATTTATATTGACAACAGCAGTACGATTATTGAAGGTGATAACTTGCAAAGTGTCATTGAGAACATCATTGCTAAGATAGAAGTGGCACAAACTAGACCATCTGCTTTAAGTGGAGAGGGAATTCTAGTAAATGGAGACCCGTCTTTAGCTGGTGCTGTATTGAAAGAAGTCTTATTGACGATTGCGGATGGAGCAATTGTTGAACAAAAATTGGCAAACAACGCCGTGACGACCTATAAAATAAACGATAAAGCAGTCACTTCAGCTAAAATTGCCCCAGGTCCAGATAAAAATCTCCTAGTAACCAAAGATGGAGAAGTTCAATGGATTCCGGTGACAGATGAAATCATGAAAGAGATCGTAACCAAAAATGAAACCATTACGATTTTAGATACTAGTGCCAACAATGGAACTTTTATCTACTATAATGAAAGCGATTTTGATGCGAATGGAATACTCATAGGTTCAGGTACTGCCTTTGATGCCAATACCTTGACAATTTCGAATAACGGAGAGGGAAAATATGTCTTTCGCGATCAAAAAACACAAACAGGGACTCCTTTAGCAGAAATTGATATTGTAGGAACTGTTATTGAGAATATTACGGAGATTCTCGACAATCAAACGGTTGTAGAGGAAATCTATGAGAAAATTGCAGCGGAAGGAAAAGCACTGACCAATGAAGATGCCTCAATTTTAGTAGAAGGGGGAGATGCTGCTGTTTTACATGCGACCAAAATATCGGTAGCTAACCAGGGAATTACACCAGCTAAAATAGCACCAGGAGGAGATAAATTTATCTTGGTGACGAAAAATGGACAGGTGGAGTGGGTTCCTGCTTCGGATGAAGTGATTAAAGAAATCGTTGACTATAACGAAAAAATTACGATTCTAACCGTAGATCAACAGCAAGGAACTTTTGTTTATTACAATGAAGAAAGTGTTGATAGCAACGGTCAAATAACGGGTGCAGGTGTAGCTTTCGATGCCAATACGTTGACCATTGCAGATAATGGGGCTGGGAAATATGTATTTCGAGATGGACATACAAGAACAGGGGATGCATTAGCCGAAATTGATATCCTTGGAACGGTAGTTGAAAACATTACTGAAATTCTAAGTAAAGAAGAAGTTCGAAATGAAATCTTCGAAACGGTAGCGGCTCAAGGTAAAGATGTAACTTCTACCAACGGTTCTATTGCCATTGTTGGTGGTGACAAAGCAACCTTAAAAGAAATGCAATTGACCATTGCTCCTGATGGAGTAACGACAATCACCATTGCCTCACAAGCAGTAACCACGGATAAAATCGCACCAGGATTGAAAAAAGGTCAATTGTTAGTGACCAATGAAAATAGAGAAGTACAATGGATGGATGCAAGTGATCCTGTCATTAAGGAAATACTCAAAGGAAATCAGGCCATTACCTATGTCGAAGACAATCAAAATGGAACTTTTACGTATTTCAACGAAGCTTGTTTTGATAAAGATGGAAATTTAGTATATCCAGAACAAGCCGTTACTTTTAATGCAAATACGCTACGAATAGTAGAGGTGGAGGACGACCAAGGAAATGGAACGGGTGTATTTCAGTTTTTTGATGAATCAAGTGATACCCATCCAATTAGTACGATTAATGTTACCGCAAGTGTGATCAACAATATTGATCAAATTTTACAAGATGTACACGTACAGGAATCCATCTATACAACGGTTGCCAATAAGGGACAGCGCCTAGCAAATACCGATGGATCTTTAGCGATTACCGGAGGAGATAAGGCTGTTTTAGAAGGTGTTGATATCAAGGTGGAAGAGCAAGGGATACAAACCATTCACCTAGGAGATGGTACGGTAACAACCGCAAAAATAAACACAGAGCATGCTGAAAAAGGAACCGTACTAACATCTGACGGTTTGGGAAATGCGTTTTTTCAGCCCACTAGCGAAGCTGTGATCCCGGCCATGCAAGGGGATTTAGCAGGAGAAGCAGGTGTAATCTCTATCTTAGGTGGAGGTGAAAATGTGATTTTTGGCGACCAGAATAAAAAAGTAACCATTGCCATTAATAAAGGTGGTGTAAAAGGATCTCATATTGGAAACCGAACAATTACCAATGACAATATTGCCAATCAGACGATTCAGGCAACAAAGCTTAGTGGGATTGGAGAGCAAGCAGGTGCCGTTGCAACGGTAAATGCCAATGGTACGGTGAGCTATTTGCCGCTGAAAACAGAGCATATTACTGATAAAGGTAGTATCACAACAGATGGCATTATTGCTGTATCAGACAACGGACAAGATAAAGTGTTAAGCGATGTTCATCTCTCCATTGAAACCAAGTCAATTACCGCTGATAAATTAAGTGCACAAGGGGCTGTCAACGGAGCGGTAGCAACAGCAAATGCCGACGGAACGGTGACTTATCAACCTTTAAAAGGCGAAAATCTAGCGGATAAAGCGGCCTTGAAAACAGATGGTATTATTCGAGTGGATGGAGTGAATGAACAAAACAATACCCTACTAAAAGAAGCCATGTTGAGTATCGCTGAACAATCCATTACCGCTACTCAAATTGCAGATCACACCATTACCAATGATCAAATTGCATTGAATACCATTACGGTAGATAAAATTTCAGCGGGTAATGAACCACCAAAACGCGTGATGGTGATTGATGAATTTGGAACCGTAAAATGGGGAGAATTAGATGATATAGTAACAGATGCAGCGGGTAATTTAACAACAGATACCATTATTGAAATTCAAGATGGAGATGGGGTAAACTCACTCTTTAATGATGTTAAGTTAGGAATTAAAGAAGGGAGTATAACCAATACGCAAATTAAGGATCAAACCATTCAAATTGAGAAACTGAGCAGTGAAGGAGCAGGGACAGATGGAATGATTTTAGTTTCTACGCTAGATGGAGGATTCGAGTTTGTCGCCAAAGAAAGTGTAACGAGTCAAGGATACGATTTAAAAGTAGAACCTGCTTTAGAGTTTACACAAGGAAATGGTAAAGATGCTGTTTTAGTACCTACAACAATAGGCGTGAAAAACGGTGGAATTACCGAAGCTAAACTAGGTGATCATGCGGTCACGACAAGTAAAATATCAAGCCAAGGAGCAGATGAAAACGCGGTGTTAACCGCAGATGGTCAAGGGAATGTAGCGTATAAAAAAATAAATACCGCTGCTTTCGAAGACGGTGCATCGGATTTAAAATCCGATGGTTCTTTACGTGTTCCTTTGCATAATAAAGCCCTTTTAAGTGAAGTTGAAATCAGCATCGCAAGCAGTGGAGTTCAAAACCAACATTTGGCTGATCAGTCGGTTACGGTTTCTAAAATTAATTCGGAAGCGGCTGCAACAGGTACCGTATTAAGTGCAGATGGTCTTGGAAATACGAGCTTCAAGACACTTAACGCTATTGCTAATGAGCAAGGAAAGGCGATTACATCTGAGGAGCAAAGTTTGACTATAGCACCCAATAAAGCGGCCTTACAGGAACTAAGTATCGATGTGGCTGAAAGTGGAATTAAAACCAAACACATTGAAAACCAAGCTGTATCTCCAGATAAAATCTCTTCTTTAGACAGTGGAGAAGGGTTAGTCCTAACGTCGGATGGCGAAGGTGGAGCTGCGTTTTTGACCCTTGGTGATGTGTTGAGTGGTGCAGGAAAAACGATTGCTAGCGGTCCTTCTATTACAGTAGTTGGAGGAGAACAAGCTGCTTTGCAAGACGTGTCTATCGATGTAGCTAATTTCGGAATTACAGAGAATAAAATTGATACTCAAGCGGTTTCGACTGCAAAAATAAAGGATAAAGCCGTTACAACTCAAAAAATTGCACCCGAGGGAAGCAGCAAGATTTTGGGAACAGATAGCAATGGCGTAGTAAAGTGGATGAGTAGCACAGACGAACTGATTAAAGTCATCGTTAAAGCCAACGAGTCCATAACTAAATTAGTAGACAACGGAAATGGAACAATCACCTACTATAACGAAAGTCAAGTAGATAGTAGTGGAAATCTTATTCCTAATGCCAAAGGAGTTGATTTTGATGCGAATACGCTTTCAATCTCACAAACAGAGCCTTTTGTTTATGTGTTTAAAGATCGTTTAGATCCTACAGGGCAAACTATTTTAGCAACTATTGATACAAGAGCAAAATCCATTGTTTTTGAAGACAATAGCATCGTCTACAACAATGTTGAAGAAGCGATTATCAGTTTGACTCAAAAAATCGAGCAATTAGAAAATCTCGATATTGAAAAAGCGCCTTTATCCGGAGATGGAATTCTCATAAATGGGCAAGCTTCCGTTGCGGATGCCGTCTTTAAGGATATTACATTGAGTATTGAAGACGAGGCGGTTACGCCAGCTAAAATAAAAGGAGGTACAGCTAAGCAACTGTTAATTACCAATACGCTAGGAAAAGCGCAGTGGGTAGATAAAAATGATCCGATTATCAAAGAAATCGTACAGAGCAATGAAAAAGTAACCGTATTAGAGGTACAAGCAAACGGAACTTTCGTGTACTATAGCGAAGAAGATATCGATGCGCAAGGGAATATTGTTGGCTCTGGTACCTTATTCGATGCCAATACGTTAACTATTGAAGATCAAGGTAATGGTGCATATGCGTTTTACGATAAGTCTCAAGCCGAACCACTTGAAATCATTGATATTCCTAAAGCAGTGATTGAAAATATTACGGAATTATTGAATAATATTTCAGTAAAACAAGAGATTTTCAATGTAGTAGCGGCTCAAGGTAAAAATGTAACAGCTGATCAAGCGATTGAGATTACAGGCGGTACAAAAGCGGCTTTAGCTGAAATGACCATTGGCTTGAAAGATGGGGGAGTAACAACGGAAAAAGTTGCCTCACAAGCCATTACTGCCGATAAGTTATGGGCAGGTGAAGATAAAGCAAATTACGTACCCATTGTACAAAATGATGGCTCTGTTGCGTATCAGCCTATGACGGTAGCTGTGACTGGACAACCTTTAACAGTGGATTCTTCTTTAGCAATTACTGGAGAAGGAAATGCTTCTCGTGCCGTACTAGAAAAGATTGGGTTGCAAATTAAAGAAGATGGAATTGAGACGAAACACTTAAAAAATCTTGCGGTTACAGCTGCTAAAATTAATTCACAAGAATCTCAAAGAGGAACAATACTAGCTGCTGATGGCTCTGGAAATGCAGCATTTACACCTGCTAGTACTCTTGTTCAAACAGCCATGCAAGGGGATTTAGTTAGTGATACCTCTTTAGTAGTTGAAAATGGAGAGAATGTGCTTTTCGGTGACAATACCACACAAGTAAAAGTGAAAATCAATGAAGGAGGAGTAACAGGGACGCATATAGCGAGTCAAGTGGTTAAAAACGACCACCTTGTGAATAAAACGATTCAAGCTAATAAGTTAACAGCCGGAACAGGAGTAGAGAATCGCGTGGCTTTGGCAGATGCAACGGGTACTGTTACTTATAATACCCTTTCTACACAAGTATTAACAGGGAAAGGAAATATTACTTCAGACGGAACGATAGCTGTTTCTGATAATGGCGTAGGAAAAGTTTTGGAAGATGTAAAATTAGGGATTAATGATCACTCAATCAAAGCGACCAAGTTAGATGGTGGTGGCGCTCCTGAAGGGGCAATAGCAACCGTTGGTGCGAATGGGGTATCAGTAAGTTATTTGCCTTTAACAGCAAATCACCTAACAAACAAAGGAAATATTACCACAGATAACATCATTGTTGCTTCTGAAAATGGAGTAGGCAAAGTGTTGCAAGATGTAAACTTAAGCATTAAACCAAAGGGAATCGGAACAGCGCAATTAGCTGATCAAGCGGTAACAAATGCACAAGTAGCCGAAGTGACCATTACATCGAATAAATTATCTTCTCAAGGGGTAACGGCAAAAAGCGTGTTAATTAGCGGAGACAACAACGAAGTAGTTTGGGGGGAATTAGGTGATATCGTAACGGATACGGCAGGTAATTTAACCACGGATAATATCATCGAAATGACCAATGGCAATGGAGTAAATACGCTGTTGAAAGATGTAACATTGGGAATTAAAGAGCAGAGTATTACACACAATAAATTGAGTTCCAAAGAAGGAGACGCCAATGTAGCCATCGACCATGTCTTAGTAACCGATGGTCAGGGTGGATTTAGCTATGCGAGTAGAGAGGCAGTTGAAGTAGGTGGAGTAGATTTAAACCTTGGTAACGCTTTAGCATTTGCAGACGGTACTACGGGATTAAATGCGGTATTAGCGCCTACGAAAATTGATGTTAAAGATGGTGGAATTCAAACGGCAAAACTAGCAGATGGCGCAGTTACAGTAGGTAAAATGACCGCAGGGAACGCCGCTGTAAACAGTGTGTTGACAGCAAAAGCAAATGGAACTGTTGCCTATGAAGCATTGAATGAAAATGCATTTGCAGGGAATGGAGCGGATTTAGTTTCAGATAGTTCTATTAAAGTAATAGCCAATAATAAAGCCCTATTAACAGAGACAAGTATTGCTATTGCGGATTCAGGAGTAAAAAATAACCACTTGAATAATTTAGCGGTAACCACTGCTAAAATCAGCTCTAAAGTGGGAACAACCAATGCAGCTAATGGTACAATCTTAGCAGCGGATGGCAGTGGAAATACCAATTTTAAAACGCTTACGGAGTTGGCGACTGCACAAGGAAAAGCGGTGTCTTCCGATGGATCACTAAGTGTGACTTCCAACAACAAAGCGGTATTGCAAAATGTGGAAATTAAAGTAGCCAGAGAAGGAATCGAAAATAAACACATTGGAGAAAGAGAAGTAACAGCAGATAAAATTGGAACTTCAGGAATCAGCAAAGGCTTAGTATTAACTGCAGACGGACAAGGTGCTGCTCAATTTAAAAGTGTAGATGAGGCGATTGCTGGCGCTGGAAAAACAATGCAAGAAGGAGCGGGAATTGCTATTGAAGGAGGAGTAAAAGCGGCTTTACAAGATGTGAAAATTAGTGTAGCAAATAGGGGAATTGACAATCCTAAAATTGCAGACGGTGCTGTAAACGCCCGTACAATTGCGGCCAAAGCTGTGGGTACTGCAGAATTAGATACTCGCGCAGTAACAGGTGAAAAAATTGCAGAAGAAACCATTACGTTTACAAAAATTGCAGATTATGCTATTCGTAAAAACCATATCTACAACAGTAATATTGAAGAAATTCACTTTGCGACAGGTGCAGTGAGTAAACGAGCGTTAGCTTCTAAAGCAGTTACCGTTGCAAAAATCGATGCTGAATCGGCAACGACAGGACATGTATTAACAGTAGAATCTAATGGTAACGTAGCTTTTAAAGCACCAACAGGAGCATCGATTACAACAGGTAATTTAACAAGTAAAGAAGCTAGTTTATTTGATATTGAAAATGGAAGCTTAGCCCTACTAAAAGATGTTAAACTGGATATCAAAGGGGGTGGAATTAAAACCAAACATATTGCTGATAAAGCCGTTGGTACAGCCGAATTAAAAGATGAGGCCGTAACAACCGCCAAAATCGCAGATGGGGCAGTTGGCACAGCTGAATTAAAAAGTGGCGCTGTAACAGCAGCAAAAATTGCAGCCAAAGCCGTAGGTACGGGTGAGCTAGCCGATAATGGAGTGACACAAGCTAAATTAGCGACTAACTCTGTAGGTTATGATCAATTGAAAGTGAATTCTGTTTACGATAATATCATCGAAGATAAAGGAGTGAAGGAGGCTAAAATCAATTCAGGAAATGCCAGTTCAGGTTATGTATTAACAGCGAATGGTTCGGGAGGAGCAAGCTTTAAACCTGCATCTGGTAGTAATGCCTCTGGTGAATTATACGGCGATGGTCCGATTAGTGTAACCGATGGAGCCAATGCGATTATGCATGATGTTCACTTAGATATTAAATTACGCTCTATTGATACGGAATATATTGCTAATGATGCAGTAGGGTTTAATCAATTAAAAGGAGGCTCCGTCTATGGAAATGTAATCAAAGACCAAGCCGTAACTAGAGATAAAATCGGAAATAATGCCGTTGGTTACAATCAATTGGATAATGAATCTGTTTACGGATCGGTGATTAAAGATAAAGCCATTACCACATCAAAAATTGCAGGAAATGCAGTTGGATATGATGAATTAGATCGTTATGCGGTACACACTAATGCGATTAAACCTAAAGGGGTTGACTCAAGTAAAATTGATTCAGGAAATTCGCGTTCAGGCTATGTACTAACGTCTGATGGAAATGGAGGTGCGACGTTCGAGGCTCCTCAAGGCGGTGGTAGTAGTGAAGCGGGTATGCCGAAATTCTTCTACTTACCTGCTATGTATGTGCCTATCGTCTCTGGTGGTTCAGGATCATTAAGAGTTTATGACGAGTATAGAGAACAATTCGGAAGTCCGATGGTTTCCAACTCGGGTGCGGGTTCTAGTCCTTCTTTACCCGTGATGGGAAGAAGTGAACTCAACTACCACGTTACCTACTATGACACCGCTATTTTCTATGACGTAAGCATGAGTAACGATGGAGTTATGTCGTATAAAATGAGAACAGGTGTGCAACCCACAGGAAAAACGTTTTTTAATATCGTTTTAGAAGTAAAATAATAATCTAAAACTCACAGCAGACTCGGGTCTGTTGTGGGTTTGATGAATAGACGACAGATGAAAAAGTATTTGTATGCGATAATCGCTTGCCTCTGTTTACTAACAGCGCAAGCACAAACGAGAAGCGGAACGGTTACGTTTCCTCTTACCAATGGAAATGGCGATGCTCCTTCAGGAATTAAGGATCACTTTGGACTAGGAGGAAATACACCAACAGGTTATGAGCGTCATACTTCAGAAGGGTTGGTACTCACCAAAGATAGAGTGGGGTATAGTGCATTTACACTGGACAACTTAGAAATTGATTTACGCGAAGAATTACAAGTGGAATTTGAATATGCATTAGCCTCTGTGAATGCGGGCTACGGCAAGGGGGAAGGAATGGCCTTTTTCTTCTACGAACCTGGTGAACGATTTGAGTTTGGCTACCGATTTGAAGCCTTAGGCTATGCATATAATGAAACAGGTAGTACTTTTGGAAGACAAAAGAGTTTAGAGGGATCCTATTTAGCGATAGCTTTTGACGTTACGGGTGGTTTTAAAGATTATTTTAATACGAACGAGTCTAGACGTGAGGGGATTTCAGCGCAACGCTTTGAAGATGCCAATTTATCTCAACGGGATTTTGGACGGTATAAAGGCAATCACGTAACACTTAGAGGAGCTCATGCAGCTTATAGACAAGCAGCAGGCTACAGTGGAAACCCAGTGTTACTAAGTAAGTATTACGGGGGAGCATCAACGAGCTCTACCGATGTGTCTATGGCTACATTAAATTACGATACGGGGCAATATACCTTTGGTGTAAACTCCAACTCCGCTGCCTTCGATGTAGGAAACGGAGGGTCGCAGAACAACCCCAACTTTCAAAAAATAAGACTAGAGTTTAAACCGGCTAGTAGAGGAGGAATTTATATAACGGTAAAAGCAATAGAAGGTAGTAGAACTATTGTCCTAATTGATGAATTCGAGTACAAAACAGCGTTCAAAACATTTGACCGACAAAATATCTTATACGACCTCAGAGCACCTGTTCCTCATCGTGTAAAAATGGGATTTACAGCCTCAACGGGTAACTTTAGCCAACAAAAAACAATCATTCGAAATGTAAAAGTTACTATTCCCAATGCACTTATTTTGGATGATGTAAAAGCCGATATGTGTGTGAGTGAGGAAGGAGACAGTAGAAACGCAACGATTGATGTCGCTGTATTTGAGGATACTGATTTTTCAGTCAATCCCAGTTCGTTTAATTTTTTAGATAATAATGGAAACGAAATGGGTACTTCCTATACGCAGTCTAATGTAGGACGATGGGAGTATTCCTCTAGAAATGAAGAAGTAACCCTCACCTTAACCAATGGAAACTTTGAACCTGGCGATGTAGCAAAAATTCAATACAACGTGGAAGCAAGAGATGGAACAAAAGCACAACCTGCCACTATCCGAATTACTGGTGTTGCTTGTGGAGCAAGTATCAATCCACATATTAGAGTAAAAAATCAAAATGCTCCTTTCTTAAGGTAGCTCTACAAAAGACAGATAAGAAGGATTTTAGTAAAATGAATAAAAATACAGAGTTGAAATAAATAGTAGTTTATGAAAAAGAATGTACTTTCAGTAGCGTTATTAATGATGTCAGGCTTCGCTTTTGCGCAAGTAGGGATTGGAACGGCCAATCCAAACCCTGCTGCCTTATTAGATGTAGAAGCTAAAACAGGTAGTTTTAAAGGGGTTTTGATTCCAAGAGTTCCCCTTTCTTCAACAAGTGATAATTCGAATTTCAATGCAAAAAATACACCGAATAGTTTGTTGGTATTTAATACCACCGCCAATTCAGAACTAAAACCGGGTTACTATTATTGGTTTGATAAAAGTTGGGTGCGCTTAATTGCTTCTACCGATGATTTATTAGAAGAATTAGCCATCAATGAGGAATTAGCTGTCAACGTAGCTCAACAAAGTTTGTATCTACGCGATACAAAAAACAATGTTGTATCCGTGCCTTTAGCTGATATTAACCTTGTGACTACATTAACCGCGACAGGAGATGGAAAGTATGTCTATAAATCAGAAGACAACACAGAAACGGTTATTGATGTTGCAGCAGATGTGATTAATAATATTTCAGTCATTATCAATCAAGAAGATGTAATTAACGAAATTGTACAATCGATCACAACGAGCGCAAAAGACTTAACTGGAGATAGCAGCATTGAAGTGGTGGGGGGAGAAAAGGCCGTCTTAGCCGCTACTCAATTAAGTATAAAAAATGCGGGCATTACACCGGCTAAAATTCAGCCTGGCGACCGCAAACAGCTTTTAGTTACCGATGAAAATGGCGCTGTAGCCTGGGTGGATGCAACCGACGAAATCATCAAAGAGGTTGTAGAACACAACGAAGTGATTACGCTTTTAGTGGATGGTGGAGATGGAACATTTACCTATTACAACGAAAAAGGAATTGATGCCGACGGTAATATCATTTCGGATAGGGGAGTTAAATTTGACGCCAATACGCTGCGCATTGTGAAAACAGGGGATAATACCTATGCTTTTTACGATAAATCGAGTGCTACTACACCGATTGCTGTTATTGATGTGGCGGGAAGTGTGATAGAAAATATCACCGAAATCCTCAACGATACAACGGTTCAAAATGATATTTACAATGCCGTTGCCGCTCAAGGTAAAGCCGCAACTGCTGCTGATGGTTCAATCCAAGTAGACAATGGAGATCAAGCGGTATTAAATGAAATGCAAATTTCAGTGGCTAACGCTGGTATTACACCAGCTAAAATTCAACCTGGTGGACTTAAACAACTTTTAGTTACTGATGAAAATGGCGCTGTAGCCTGGGTAGATGCAACCGACGAAATCATCAAAGAGGTTGTAGGACACAACGAAGTGATTACACTTTTAGTGGATGGTGGAGATGGAACGTTTACCTACTACAACGAAAAGGGAATTGACGCCAATGGCCAGCTCATTCCGGGTATGGGGGTGAAGTTTGATGCCAATACCTTGAGAATCAAAGAAAGAGAAGGTAGTGCAGGAAAGGGGATTTTTGATTTTTACGATGGAGCTACTTCTGTTCAAAATCCCTTGATGACCATCAATACGCGTGCAAAAGCTATTGTATATGAAAACAACTCAACGAGTATTCAAGGAGGAAATGTACAAGCTGTTTTAGATAATATTATCCGCAAAGTTGAACAAGCTCAAGGTAGTACAGCTTCTTTAAAAGGAAACGGAATCTTGGTGAACGGACAAGCAGAGGTAACGCATGCGGTGTTAAAAGATATGCTCTTGACTCTTGCAGATGATGCAGTGACCGAAACCAAAAATCTTAGATGGTTCGGTCAATACATTTAAGCTGCGAAATGAAGCTGTTACGCCTGCTAAGATTAAGCCAGGAGGTCGTAAGCAACTCTTAGTGACTGACGAAAATGGCGTGGTTAATTGGGTGGATGCAAGTAGTGAAATCATCAAAGAAGTCGTAGAACACAACGAAGTAGTAACGCTATTAGTCGATGGTGGAGATGGAACGTTTACCTATTACAACGAAAAGGAAATTGACGCTAATGGGGATCTAATTCCAAATACGGGAGTTAAATTTGACGCCAATACCCTTCGCATTGTCAAAGCAGGAGATAATACATACGAATTTTACGATAAAACCAGTGCAACAACACCGATTGCAGTGATTGATGTTGCGGGAAGTGTGATTGAAAATATTACGGAAATCTTAAACGATACAACCGTACAAAATGATATTTACAATGCTGTAGCGGCGCAAGGAAAAGCCGCAACTGCTTTAGATGGTTCGATTCAAGTAGATAACGGAGATCAAGCGGTATTAAATGCCATGCAAATTGCTGTGGCAAATGCGGGAATTACACCGGCTAAAATTCAACCAGGTGGTTTGAAACAGCTTTTAGTTACTGATGAAAATGGGGAGGTAGCTTGGGTCGATGCTACGGATGAGATCATCAAAGAAGTCGTAGAACACAACGAAGTAGTGACTCTATTAGTTGATGGTGGAGATGGAACGTTTACCTATTACAACGAAAAGGAAATTGACGCTAATGGTGATCTAATTCCAAATACGGGAGTTAAGTTTGACGCCAATACCCTTCGCATTGTCAAAGCAGGAGATAATACATACGAATTTTACGATAAAACCAGTGCAACAACACCGATCGCAGTGATTGATGTAGCGAGCAGTGTGATTGAAAATATTACGGAAATCTTAAACGATACAACCGTACAAAATGATATTTACAACGCTGTAGCGGCGCAAGGAAAAGCTGCAACTGCTGCAGATGGTTCGATTCAAGTAGATAACGGAGATCAAGCGGTATTAAATGCCATGCAAATTGCTGTGGCTAACGCGGGAATTACACCGGCTAAAATTCAACCAGGTGGACTCAAACAACTGTTGGTTACCGATGAGAATGGGGTGGTAACTTGGGTAGATGCCACGGATGAGATCATCAAAGAAGTCGTAGAACACAACGAAGTAGTGACTCTATTAGTTGATGGTGGTGATGGAACGTTTACGTACTACAACGAAAAGGAAATTGATGCCAATGGAGCTATCATTCCAGGTAGTGGGATAAAATTCGACGCCAATACACTAAAAATTGTCAAAACAGCGGAGAATACATACGAATTTTACGATCAATCGAGCGATACTACACCAATTGGAACCATTGATGTAGCGAGCAGTGTGATTGAAAATATTACGGAAATCCTCAATACGGAAGAAGTTCAAAACGAAATTTACGCTTCTGTTGCTGCAAATGGAAAGAAAATAGCAAGTAATGATGGATCTATTTCCGTAACAGGAGGTAGTAAAGCGGTATTGAGTGCCGTGACTATCAACATTGAAAATGAAGGAGTAACGGCTGACAAAATTAAAAATAAAACCATTACAGCGGCTAAAATGGATGCGCAAGGAGTTGCGAATGGGGCTGTATTAACGGCTGACGGATTGGGTAATGCCAGTTATAAAACACCAACAACTGTTGTCGAACCAGCTATGCAAGGGGATTTGGTTGGAGAAACGGATGTCATCAATGTAATTGGAGGAGAAAATGTACTATTTGGTGATACAACTAAAAAAGTAACCATTGCAATTAATGAAGGAGGAATTGCCAACGCTCACTTGGGACATCAATCCATCAAAGCGGAAAAGTTGGATGCAACAGGGGAAACGGCAGGACATGTAGCTACTGTAAATGCAGATGGTTCAGTTAGTTATCAAGCTCTTACTCCTGAAGCGATTACTAGCAAAGGGGATATCACAACAGATGGTGTTGTAACGGTAGATAATGGCGTGGACAAAGTACTGGGTGATGTGCATTTGGGAATCAAAAATAAATCGGTAGGAGCCGGAAAACTAGATGCAACTGGCGCAGTAGAAGGTGCAGTTGCAACCGTAAATGCGGATGGAACGGTTACGTATAAGGTACTAGAAGCTAGTGCAATTGCTGAAAAAGGAGATATCACAACGGATGCTATCATCAAAGTGGATAACGGTACAGCCAAAGTATTAGCCGATGTGAACTTGAGTATCGAAAACAAATCCATTACTGCGGCTCAAATTACGGATGGAACCATTACCAATGATCTTATTGCTGAAAATACCATTACTGTAGACAAGATTTCTGCAGGGAATGAACCGCCAAAGCGAGCCTTAGTTATTGATGAATTAGGTGTGGTGAAATGGGGCGAACTCGATGATTTAGTGACGGATGCTGCAGGTAATTTAACGACAGATAATATTGTTGAAATTCAAACAGGTGATGGCATAAACACCTTGTTTAACGATGTAAAACTGGGAATTAAAGACAGCAGTATTACCAATACACAAATTCAAGATCAAACCATTCAAATTGAAAAATTGAGTAGTGCAGGTGCAACAGGTGAGGGCATGATCTTAGTTTCTACAGCAACAGGTGGTTTTGAATATGTAGCTCGAGAGAGTATTGAAACAGATGGAGAAGATTTAAAATTAGATACGGCTTTAGAATTTGTTGAAGGAAATGGAGTAGATGCCGTGCTAGTACCGACAAAAATTGGCGTAAAAAATGAAGGAATTACCACTGCTAAGTTAGCAGATGCTTCCGTTACTACAGCGAAGATCAATGCAATTGGAGCAGAAGAAAACGCTGTATTAACAGCAGATGGACAAGGAAATGTAAGTTATAAAAAGATTAATGAAACTGCTTTTGAAGGAACAGAAGCTGATTTAGTATCGGATGGATTGTTGTTAATTCCAGAAGATAATAAGGCAGTTTTAAATGCGTTGACGATCGGTATTGCAAATAGTGGGGTGAAAAATCAACATATTTCAAATCAATCCATTACCGTAGGTAAGATCAATGCAGAAGCTGCTGCTGACGGAGCGGTATTAACAGCTGACGGGGCGGGTCATACCTCCTTTAAACCGTTGAATGAGGTTGCCCTCGTGCAAGGACAAACAGTATCTTCCTCAGATGAATCCATCGCTGTACCTGCTGGAAACAAAGCGACGCTACAACCTTTGGATGTTAAGGTAGCTACAGGAGGAATTAAAAAAGACCACCTCGCAGCAAAAGCTGTTACAGAAGATAAAATCGGAACCAATAAACCTAACGGATTGGTGTTAACCTCTACCGGTCAAGGAGGGGCTGAGTTTCGTTCTTTGGGTCAAGTCATTGGAAATAACGGAAAAGCGATCGTTGGTGAAGAAGGAATTGATGTACAAGGGGGAGGAAATGCTGCTTTAGCAGATGTAACCCTTTCTATCACGAATGGCGGCGTTACCAATGAAAAATTGGCTGAAGATGCAGTGGGAACGAGTAATATTCAAAATCAATCAGTTACGGTTGCTAAAATGCTAGGTGACGAACCAAGACAAATCTTGGGTACGGATGCTAGTGGTTTAGTGAAATGGATGGATGCTAATGATAGTATCCTAACAACCATCATCCAGTCCAATGAAATTGTAACGGTGCTAAAGGACAATGAAAATGGGACGTTTACCTACTATGATGAAAAAGAAGTAGATGCGCAGGGCAATATAAAACCCAATGCAGTTGGTTCTACGTTTAATGCGAATACATTGCGAATTGTAAACACAGAGGATAAGAAATACCAATTCTTCGATGGGAGTAGTGCAACCGTTCCTATTGCTACGATTGATGTAGAAGCTGCTGTGATTGAAAATATTACAGAAATCTTAAACGAAACTACTGTTAAAGAAGAGCTATATGAAACAATAGCAGCTCAAGGACAAGCCTTAACTGCTACGGATCAATCTATCACCATTTCAGGTGGTGATCAAGCTGTTTTAGCGGCTACTCAAATTGCAGTTGCAAACGCCGGAATTACACCTGCTAAGATAGCTCCTGGTGTTGTTGGTCAATTGTTGGTAACCGATGAAGAAGGAAAAGTTGCTTGGGTTGATGCAACAAGTGATATTATCGAGACTATTGTCACAACGCAAGAGAGAATCACCCTACTACAAGATAATGGAGATGGAACGTTTACGTACTTCAATGAGAGCGATGTTACTAAAGAAGGAGCGATTGTAGGCACAGGAGTGACCTTCGATGCCAATACACTTCGCATTGATGATAGCGTGGCAGGAACGTATGTGTTCTATAATGAAGGATCAGATGAAGCACTAGCAACTATCGATGTAGCGGGTACCGTAATTGAAAACATTACAGAAATCTTAAATGATTCAATCGTTCAGCATGACATTTTTACTACCGTTGCGGCTCAAGGTAAAGCAGTAACAGGAGATGCATCGATTCAAATAACAGGAGGAGAAAAAGCAGCTTTAGAAGTGATGAATATCACGTTGAAAGACGATGGTGTAACAACGGCTAAGATTCAAAATCAAGCGGTAACAGAAAGCAAATTATTCGCTGGAGCAGGAAAAGCCAATCACATTCCAGTAGCGCAAGCTGATGGAAGTGTACAATATCAGCCAATGGCTGCTGTGGTAGAAGGAAAAGCACTTAGCGTGGATACCTCCTTAGAAATTGTAGGTGATGCGGCTAAAGCTGTTCTACAACCGTTTGAATTGAAAGTGAAAGAAGGGGGGATTGAAACCGCTCATCTTCAAAATCGCGCGGTAACAGCTACTAAAATTAGTGCGCAAGGTGCTACAGAAGGCGCTGTATTAACTGCAGATGGATCTGGAAATGCAATATTTAAAACAACAGAAGATGTACTTGCTCCTGCCATGAATGGCGATTTAGTTGGGCAAGAAGGAATTATAGTGCAAGGGGGAGCTAATGTGCTCTTTGGTGCGGACGGAACACAAGCCATTGTAAAAATTAATGAGGGTGGTGTAAAGGGCAACCATATTGCAGCAGGTACAGTTAAAAACATCAATATTGCTGATGATACCATTGAGGCAACTAAACTCACAGCAGGTGAGGGTGAGGACAATCGCGTGGCTATGGCTAATGCTGCAGGAAAGGTGGTTTATCAAACGCTCTCTGCAGATTCTATGACCGAGAAAGGAGATATTAGTACCGATTCGATTATAACTGTTTCAGAGGATGGGGTTGGAAAAGTACTAGCTGATGTTACGTTAGGTATCGCTGAAAATTCTATCCCAGCAACTAAATTGAACGGGGGCGGAGCAGTTGCGAATACCGTAGCTATGGTAGGCGCCAATGGTACAACTGTAAGCTATGAAGCAATTACTCCAGCTAAAATTTTTAACAAAGGAAAAATTACAACGGATAGTGTTATTGTGGTAGATAATGGGGTAGATAAAGTACTCGGCGATTTGAAACTGAGTATCAAGAACCAAGGAATCACAACGACTCAATTGGCTAATGAAGCCGTTGGAACACAACAATTAAAGGATAATGCGGTTACTGTTGAGAAGATTTCAGCCGAGGGAATCACGGCAGCTAGTATGCTTGTAACCCAAGGAGATGGCGTTGCGCAATGGGCGGAATTAGGTGATATCGTCAGTCAAACCGCTGGGAATTTAACCACTGATGACATTATTCAAGTGACCAGTGGCGATGCAGAGCAATCACTATTAAAAGACGTAACCTTAGGTATTGCAGATAAGAGTATTACTCGTAATAAATTGAGTTCAATCGTTGATGGCCAACCGTATTTAGAAGACTATTTATTAGTAACGGATGGACAAGGAGGGTTCAACTATGAAGCAAAAGAAGCGGTTCAGGCGGGAGGTGTAGACTTAAAACTTGGAAATGCTTTGGTGTTTACTGGAGAAACAACAGGATTGAGTGCGGTATTAGCACCAACTGAAATTGATGTGGCTGAGGGCGGAATTGGAACGGGTAAATTAGCTAATGGCGCTGTTACTCCAGCGAAGATAACAGCTGAAAATGCAGCTGAAAATACAGTGCTAACTGCAAATAGCGATGGTACAGTAGCGTTCAAAGCGTTGAGTGATACTGCTTTTGAAGGACAAGGAGAAGATCTGAAATCAGATGGATCGATTAAAGTATTGGAGGACAACAAATCCTTGTTAGCTGAAACGACAATCGCTATTGCAGAAGGAGGGGTTTCTAATCAACACCTACAAGAAAAAGCAGTAACGCCTAGTAAAATTAGCGCTATAGCAGGAGCAGATAATGCTGCTACTGGAACGGTATTAACCGCGGATGGAAATGGAAATGCTATATTCCAATCGTTTGAGACACTCGCTACGACGCAAGGAAAAGCGTTGTTGAGTGATCCTTCTATTACGATTTCTCCAGCTGCTAATAAAGCAGCATTACAGGAGCTTAGTATTAGCATTACGAAAGGGGGAATTAAAAAGGAACACCTTGCTGCACGTAATGTTTCCCTTGATAAAATGGCAACTGATGATGCGGCATTTGGGTTAATTCTAGGAGCTGACGGACAAGGTGGAGTTGATTTGGTTAATATGTTTGATATCGTTTCTGAATCTGGACAACGTTTAACAGGCGGAACGGGAATCTCGGTAACCGGCGTGAACGCGGCTCATGCTTTATTAGCAGAAGCAACGGTTAGTATTAAAGATGAAGGGGTATCAGAAGCTAAGTTAGGGGTTAATGCAGTAACAGAATTAAAAATAGCAGATAAAAACGTAACTGCAGCCAAGTTGAGCTCTAAAGTAGATAATAACTATGTGACTGGTGGACATGTGTTAACTTCAGATGGTCGAGGAGGAGTAAGTTTTAAACCCACAGCTACAACTGAATTAACAGGTACTATTGATGGTGGTACTTCTCCAATTAAGGTGGTAAACGGTGACAATACGGTTGGGCAAGATGTACAACTAAGTTTGAAGCCAACCTCAATTGACGCACAACTCTTAGCCAATGATGCCGTAATCACGAGTAAAATTGCGGAAGAAGCAGTAACGGCAACTAAAATTAAAGAAGGGGCACTTCAAGATGAACACTTTTCTATTGGTGCAGTGGAATCAAGAGCAATTGCAGCGAATGCAGTAACAACGGATAAAATTGCAACGGATGCGGTAACTGAATCGAAGATTAAGAAGAATTCTGTGAATTACGATAAGATTCAACCGGATGCTGTGTATGGTGTTGTAGTAAGAAATAAAGGAATTACAGCTTCTAAAATCGATGCAGGTGCTGCAACGATTGGACACGTTCTAACGGTTAAATCAGGAGGAACAGTGGCTTTTGAAGCACCAGCAGGAGCAGATTTTACGAAAGGAAATTTAAACAGTTCTTCTACAATTGAAGTGACAAACGGGACCGATGCGGTACTTAAAAATGTAGACTTAAAAGTAAAAGGAGGATCAATTACCACCCAACATATTGCGGATAATACGATTGGTTATGATGAGTTAAAGGGCAATGCAGTTCACGGAGATGTAATTAAAGATGAAGGGGTGTCTGCTGAAAAAATTAGTTCTAAAGATGAAGAGGAGGATAATACACCTGAAGGTTTTGTATTGACTTCTGACGGAAACGGAGGGGCTTCTTTCCAAAAAGCAAAAGGAGGAAATTCGGGATTCTTCTATTCGCCTTCTTTTGTAGTAGACGTATATCCAGGTAGCCGTGGTAAAACTAAAGATGTCTATAAGATTTATAAAGATCAATTCCAAGGCGCTATTTCCTCTCGATCAACGGCTAGCTTAGCTATCTATGAAAAAGTCGAGTTGGATTTCTTTGTATTGTATTATGATGAAGACGTTTTCGAAAATGTATCGATTAGTGAAGCAGGAGTATTAAAATACGATGTTAAACGCGATGCTGAAGTTACTGCAGCTACATTCTTTAATGTAGCCATGCAACTTAGACAAGACTAAAAAATGATACTCCCTTAGTTCAACGGAATAAAGAAATAAGGGAGATCTTTAATTCTTATTTAATTAGACCAATATGAAATATAAAGTAGTACTACTTCTTTTCCTTTTGATATCTCTGGGCATTTCAGCTCAAGAACTGAATCGAACATTCCCTTACCACGCTTCCTTGCAAGGAACTTCTGCACCCACTAGAATTGTAGAAAAAATAAAAACAGGAGCACCTACTGGAAGTAATCGATATACCGAGGATGGGTTGCGTTTAACCTATGATGATACCCAACACGCACTCAGTGGTTTTTACCTCAAGGATGTAGAGGTACCAATGAATTATGTACTTACTATAGATTTTGAATATGCTACGCTAGATGGTGAAACATACAATGATAGCTATGGAGATGGTTTAACGATGTTCTTCTTTGATTCAGCTGCAACGTTTGACCTAGGAAGTACAGGTTCTGGAATCGGATATGCTTATAATAACGCCTCGGGAAATAAACAACCTGGGCTAGATGGTGCTTATTTAGGATTGAGTCTTGATGTATTTGGAGATGCTAAAATTCGAGCAAACTCCACTCGTGTTAAGAGAGAAGGAGTTGCTGGAGTGAACTATCAATACTATGGTAGTCACGTAACACTTCGTGGGGGACAACATGAGAATAATCGTTACAAAGGTTATCCTGTGATTTACTCTCAACAAACATATTCAGGAAGCAGCTCAAGTCCTGATGCAGCTTATGTGCAATTAGATTTCGAAACAGGTGATTATATCGAAAAGTCTTATGTAAATAGTACCCCAAACTTAAGAACGCAATACGGGAGTCAGATGAGATTTAATAAGGTAACTTTTGAATTTGATCCTGTGAACAACGGGGATGAGGAATTTGCATTAAGTTACCATATTGATAATGAATATACATATGGAGGAGGGAATTATGGAATACTTAAATATAAAGAGTCCTTTAAAACGAGAGATGAGAATGGAAATTTATATACGTTTAATGCGAAAAATATAGATAGTTATCGCATTGGTTTTGCAGCATCAACAGGAGAGGCTAGCCAAACACATCTACTAAAAAATATTAACGTTCGATTGAAGCATGCCCCCGAAACTCAGGATAAAGAAATGTTACTTTGTTTAAGTGAACCTGGTATTGGTGATGATCGTGAAAGTTGGATACGATTAGAAAAGCCTTTTGAAGGGGCACGATTTTATGTCGGTGATCCTTATGATCCCTTTCGTCCTAAAGGAGGAGATTCTTATAAGGAAATTGACTTTTATTCCTTGCGTTTAGAAGATGAATATGGCTATCCTTTAGATTATAGAATAGTTGAACATGATTTAAATGATTATATCAGTCAGATATACGATGAACCAGGTGTAGGAGAATGGGAATTATATTACAACACATATAGTTGTATAGTGTATTTTACACCGGAAGATGAAAGTTTTCCTGAAGGAGATTATAGTATTTATATTTCTGCTAAAAGTATTGATCAAGGAGAACACTTTCCCTTTTCACATGAAGATTTTCGAAGTAGACCTACCAAGATAACAGTTAAAGCGAGATATTGTAAATCCGTAGTGAATCCCAGTATGCCAATTCGAGTTAGAGAGGAGTCTGATGATTAACCCATAAAAAAAGGAATAACGAAAACCGTTATTCCTTTTTTTATGTCCTAGTTGTAGGACCTTTTCTCTTTATTCTTCTAGGTTATTTTCTTTTAATAACGCTTGGGCTCTGTCTAAGTCTTGTTCGGCTACAAATACGTGAACAGCCTTTCCTAGTGTGCCGTATCCTGCACTGCGTCCTGCTTCAATATCATCACGGATAATATAAGCTATCTCATTTTCTTCTAATACGTTGCGTACGGCTAAAACCATAACCTCACTACCGGCGAATAATTTCTTGTGATCCATATTCTTCTATTTTTACTTAAAAGTACACTTTTTAAATGGAAAAAAGGAAAGTACCCCTACTTTTTTTAACAAAGTTTTCGCTTGAATTACCCTATTTTGGTGAGAAAGTTCTATTTTTACTTGACACAAGATTATCGATATGTACAACCTCAAAATAGATTATGCAGAAGGTGCTCACCCTGCAATTTTAGATCAGTTGCTCGAAACGAATTTCATCCAGCAGAACGGTTATGGTAGTGATGAATATACCCTAAAAGCACAAGCAATTTTACGAGAGAAAATGAACCAAGCTAAGGCGGAGATTTTCTTTGTATCTGGAGGAACACAAGCTAACTTACTCGTAATTTCTTTCTTGTTGCGACCGCATGAAGCCGTTATCAGTGCAACTACTGGGCATATTTATGCTAATGAAACAGGAGCAATTGAAGCAACAGGCCACAAGGTCATCCCAATCGAAAGCAAAGATGGTAAGTTAACTCCCTTGCAAATCAAGCAAACCTTAGCGCTGTATCAATTGCGTCCTCATGTGGTGAAGCCTAAAGTCGTTTATATCTCCAATACAACCGAAATAGGAACTGTGTACACGGAAAGTGAATTGCGCGATTTATCAGCATTTTGTAAAGCTGAGGGACTTCTTCTCTTTCTGGATGGTGCGCGTTTAGGACACGCCCTAACTGCAGCAAGTAACGACTTAACGTTAGAACGAGTTGCGGAGTTAGTCGATGTTTTTTACATAGGAGCAACAAAAAACGGAGCTTTATTTGGTGAAGCAATCGTTTTTCCAAACCCAAAATTAGCGGTTGATTTCGATTATAACCTCAAACAAAAGGGGGCCCTTTTTGCAAAGGGCAGGGTACTCGGTATTCAGTTTCTCGCTCTTTTTCAAGATGACCTTTATTTTAAATTGGCAAAGGATGCCAATGGTATGGCAGCAAAATTAGCGCAAGCTTTCCATGAAGAAGGGTTTTCTTTTTTAGTAGCGCCTTCAAGTAATCAAATCTTTCCCATCTTACCGCTTGACCTCATTAAGCGCCTCCAAGAAAAGTTCGATTTTTACGTGTGGAAACCCATAAATGCAGAATATGCGGCCATACGTCTCATTACTTCTTGGACAACCGATGACCTAATGCTCGATGTATTCATTTCTATGCTAAAGGAATAAGCCCTATGGAACAAGTTTTTATTACGGATTTAGATGGAACCTTACTCAATAATCGCGGTTACTTGAGTTACGATAGTGAAGAAATACTACGCGAAATAAGGTTGAATTCCCCTCACAAAATTGGCTTTGCCACAGCTAGGGGATTAACAAGCGCTGCTAAAGTCGTGCAACAAGTAGATTGGAATTTTCCCGTTATTCTTAATAATGGCGCAGTAATTTACGATTGGCAAGCGCAAAAAGTACTGAAAATAAAAGGAATCGAGCCTCTTGTCGTGCAAGAAGTACTAGAATTAGGTCAATGCCAAGGACTTTCACCTTTTGTCTTTACGTTGAATGAGGACTTTGAGGAAGGGATCTTTTATCAAGAAAATCCCAGTATAGGATTACAGTATTTTATGAAGCTGAGACCAAGTGATCCTCGTTTTATTGAAGTAGAACAACTCATACAAACCGCCTCAGATTGGGATACACAAAGCTTAGTTGTGATGTTTATTGATACGTACGATACTTTAGTATCCTTTAAACTCCAATTACAAGAACAGCATGGCGATGCTCTTAAATGCTTGTTGATGCAGGATCAATATATCCCCAATCAATTTGTATTGGAAATCTCAAGCGCAGACGCAACAAAAGAAAAGGCCATCGAGTTTTTACAAAATGCGTATGCAATTCCATCGGACCATTTGCATTTATTTGGAGACAACCTCAATGATCAAGGCATGCTTCAGTTAGACGCTCATACCTACGCCGTTGGCAATGCACATCCAACAATACTCGAACTCGTTCAACACAAAATACCAACCAACGAGGAAGATGGTGTGACACAAACGATTAAACACCTTGTCCATTCTATCTTCTGAGAGAAGAAAGCCTTTTAGCCCTTCTGAAAAAAGGAAATTATAGTATTCCCTATTTTTTTTATACCTTCGGCTTTTCTTTTCAACAACTCATAAAGAAGAAAAATAGTAAACCAACAATAAAAACTAAAAACATAAATTCATGAAATTAGCTAGTATCAACAATGGCACAAGAGATGGTCAATTAGTCGTTGTTTCAAAAGATTTAACCAAAGCAGTTGTAGTAAGTGAAATTGCTACAACAATGCAAGCAGCATTAGATCAATGGGCAACAAAAGAATCACTTTTAAAAGAAGTGTATGACAACTTAAACGCAGGAAAACTATCTAATACCATCGATTTTGCAACGGCTAAAATAATGGCACCAATCCCACGTGCATATCACTGGGCAGATGGAAGTGCTTATGTAACACACGTTGAGTTGGTGCGCAAAGCAAGAAATGCAGAATTGCCAGAATCATTTTGGACTGATCCATTAATGTATATGGGAGCCTCGGATGCTTTTATTGGAGCAACAGATGATATCCTCATCGAAAAAGAAGAGTGGGGAATCGACTTCGAATCTGAAGTAGCTGTTATTACAGACGACGTACCTCCAGGAGTAGATGCGCAAACCGCATTGAAACACATTAAATTAGTAACGATTTTAAATGACGTTTCACTGAGAAATTTAATCCCAGCAGAATTAGGTAAACAATTTGGATTTTACCAGTCAAAACCATGGACAGCATTCGCACCAGTTATGGTAACTTTAGATGAGCTAGGAGCAGATTGGCAAGAGGGAAAAGTGCATTTGCCTTTACATTCAACGTTAAATGGAACTTTAGTAGGATCACCCAATGCAGGTGTAGATATGACGTTTAACTTCGGTCAGCTCGTAGCACACGCAGCCAAAACGCGTTCGCTAATGGCAGGAACAGTAATCGGATCAGGAACCGTTGCCAATCAAGGTAGCCCAACAGGATCAAGCTGTTTAGCAGAAGTAAGATGCTTAGAAACCATTAAGGATGGAAAACCATCAACCCCATTCATGCAATTCGGTGACCGCATCGAAATTGAAATGATGGACAAAGAAGGAAAAAGCATTTTTGGTAGAATTAACCAAGTGGTAAAAGAATACAAAAAATAAGATAAAGAAAGGAGCGAATTTTCGCTCCTTTTTTTTGGTTATCTGTTATCTGTTATCAGGGATCAGAAGTTTTTTCTTTAAAAGAAAATTTCTTCCACAAACAACGAGCAAACCGAACAAACCTCACAACGAACAAACCTCACAACGAACAAACCTCACAACGAACAAACCTCACAACGAACAAACCTCACAACACACAAACCTCACAACGAACAAATCTCACAACGAACAAACCTCACAACAAGCAAACCGAACAAACCTCACAACGAGCAAACCGAACAAACCTCACAACAAGCAAACCGAACAAACCTCACAACGAGCAAACCGAACAAACCTCACAACGAGCAAACCGAACAAACCTCACAACAAACAACTGAGTTCCCCATATCCACGTTTGAGTGTTTACATTTTTCCGTTTCAGTTCGTTTTTTTAAGGCAATACTCAAAATAGCTGTACTATTGTACTAGGTTAAAACTTGTGAAAGAGATAAGTATGTCCTGTGTTTAAGTGTTTGGGGTTCTTTTTTGATATAAAATGGTTGAGTTAAAATTTTATCAGAATCGCTTACATAATAGGTCATATTTTCTTTTACTAGGTTAGTAATTGATAAGGTGAATGAGAAGAACAAACTTGTAATGAGTTTGTTCTTTTTTTATTTAAATTTTCATCACTTATTTTGTTTTTTGTCTCTCCTAACTATTTTGTATTTTTGAGCGGATAAAAGACAAACACAATGAAACTCATATTTGCTTCAAACAACAAGAACAAGATTCAAGAAATTAAAAGCCAAGTACCCGATTCAATTGAAATATTGAGTTTAGAAGATATAGGATGCATGGTAGACATTCCAGAAACTGCTGATACTATTGAGGGTAACGCCTTATTAAAAGCAGATTACATCAAGAGACACTATGGATTCAATTGTTTTGCGGATGATTCTGGTTTAGAAGTAGATGCATTACAAGGGGCTCCAGGGGTATACTCTGCCCGATATGCAGGAGAAGAGAAGAACGATCAGGCAAATAACGCGAAATTACTTCGTGAATTAGCAGATAAGGACAACCGAAAAGCCAATTTTAAAACGGTAATTGCCTTGCATTACAAGGGAGAACAGCATCTGTTTACCGGAATTAGCAAGGGAGAAATCTTACTTGCCGAACAAGGAGAGGGGGGATTTGGCTACGACCCGTTATTTCGAGGGGAAGGGATGACGCAGTCCTTCGCTGAATTGAGTATAGAACAAAAAAATGCAGTTAGTCACCGCGGAAGAGCTGTCAGCCAGCTAGTAGATTTTTTGAAAGACAAAGAAGAATAAAAGAAATTAACGAAAAGAGCTTTCCGTGATGGAAGGCTTTTTTTATACCTAACTGTTATTTAAAATGATATAAATCAGAGGATTACTTACTCTTCCTTTTCTCTTAACCGCCTGTATTCACTTTACTAAATTGAAAAAGCAATGAATAAAGGCTAAAAGTTAAATCGAAAAAAGTTTTGTAGTCTGCAAGAATACTATAAATTTGATTAATTTTGCAATCGTTAAAATCAATAAAGATACAAAGGAACAACTATGATACTATCAATTGTTGGTTATGGAGATCCTGTTTTGCGTAAAGTAGGTGAAAACATAACAAAAGATTACCCCCATTTAGATGAGTTAATTGCTAATATGTACGATACGATGTATTCGGCTAGTGGAGTAGGATTAGCGGCTCCTCAAGTGGGACTGCCAATTCGATTATTCGTAGTTGATTGTGCACCATTTGCAGAGATTGAAGATAATACACCCGAAGAAAAAGAGTTTTTAACCAACTATAAACGAACGTTTATCAATGCCAAAATCATCAATGAAGAAGGCAACGAATGGGCCTTCAATGAGGGGTGTTTGAGTATTCCCGATGTACATGAATTGGTGACTCGAAAAGAGCAAATCACCATTGAATACTGCGATGAAAACTTTGTGAGCTATACCGAAACAATTAACGGATTAGCGGCACGTGTCATTCAACACGAGTACGATCATATTGAAGGAATTCTCTTTACAGATAAATTATCTAGCCTAAAGAAGAAACTAATCGCCAAGCGATTGAAGAATATTATGGAAGGTAAAGTATTTACAGACTATAAAATGAAATTTGCTGCTAAAAAAGGCAGATAAAAAATTGGAAATTAAGAAGTAATTAAGATATTTGTTACAAAAGAAAAATTTTAGAAAATGAGTTTAGAAAAAGTATTAGCTATTTCTGGTAAACCAGGATTATTTGAGTTAATTGTTCAAACACGCACAGGATTTATCGCAGAATCATTAGTTGACGGGAAAAGAAGCACGGTAGGATTAAAAAACAACGTTAGTTTATTATCTGAAATCTCAATATACACACACGAAGGAGAAGTTAAACTATTTGACGTGTTTAAAAATATCGCAGCAAAAGAAAATAATGGAGAGGCGATTTCTCACAAAGTTTCTGATCCTGAATTAGTTGCTTATTTCCAAGAAGTATTGCCAAACTACGATGCAGAGCGCGTTTACAATTCAGATATTAAAAAGGTAATCAACTGGTATAATATCGTACAAAAAAGAGGATTGATTCAAGAAACTTTCCAAGAAGTGGTTGAAGAAAATAAATAAGAAAAAAGAATAGATAAAAAGCTCGTTGTACAACGAGCTTTTTTATTTTTACCCTACATTAATACAAATTGCTATGCATACACAACAAGAAAAATTAGAAGCCATTGGACGTTTGTTAACGATCATGGATGAATTGCGCGTTCAATGCCCTTGGGACCAAAAACAAACTTTTGATTCTTTGCGCTCTTTGACTATTGAAGAGGTTTATGAATTGGCAGATAGTATTTCTAGCAAGGATTCCAAAGAAATGCAAGGCGAACTCGGCGACTTGCTCATGCATATTGTCTTTTACGCCAAAATCGGTAGCGAACAAGGCTTGTTTGATGTAAAAACGATTGCTGATGGAATTTGTGAGAAATTGATTTATAGACATCCTCATATTTACGGAGACGCAAAAGTTGCCAACGAACAAGAAGTACTTCAAAATTGGGAGCAATTGAAGCTTAAAGAAGGCCGTAAATCAGTTTTAGAAGGAGTTCCAACAAGTTTACCTGCTATTATCAAAGCGTTGCGTATGCAGGAAAAAGCTAGTGGTATTGGTTTTGATTGGAGTAATAAGACCGAGGTTTGGGCAAAAGTAGAAGAAGAAATTGAAGAGTTTAAAGCAGAAGAACTAGCAGCTAATAAAGAACGCATGGAAAAAGAATTTGGCGATATTCTTTTTTCACTTGTCAATTATGCGCGTTTTGTTGGCATTGATCCAGAACACGCCCTCAGTCTAACCAATCAAAAGTTTATGGCGCGTTTCCAAACCATGGAAAAACTCATCCAAGAAGAAAGTAAGGAATTGTCTCATATGAATTTAGAAGAAATGGACGTATATTGGGAGCAAGCAAAAATGAAAACGCAATAAAAAAGATGAAGAAGAATAATCCGTGGAAAATAGGAATGTGCTTGCTCCTACTGTTTTGCACCTTTGTGGGATATGGTCAACGTATTCAAAAAGATATCTTTAACGATTTGATCTTTAAAGAAGGACAGTATGAGGCTAAACTCAAAAAAGACATTTTTGACCATTTGCTTTTTACCGATTCTAACGACAATAAAATAGAATTTAACAAAGCGTATTTAGAGCAAAACATAGGAAATATGTACCAAGACTATGATGTAAAATCACTGTTCTTTCAGGATTTAGTCTTGGATTATCGCCATATCAGTGGATATGAAGCTAGTTATAAAGTGGATATCCTTGGTACGTTAACAATAACAGATAATCAGGGAAAAACAGTCAAATCTAAAGTAGATATCTTCGGAAATCTTAAAATTGATACGACAGACAAACGACATTCCTCTAGTATTGGAAAAAATTTAGCAGGTGATTTAGAGTATTCAAGTGGTAGACAATGGGCAAACTTGAAGAAAAACTATAGCAATAGTTACATCTATACTGATAGTAATAAAACTAAAATTGAAATACCAGAGGTAATTTGGGAGCGCTTTATGGATAGGTATAAATCGGAATATGCTATTTTTGAGTTTTTACTAGTAGAGTTTTTGCTAAATAGACCTTAAATTATTACTCATAATAGCACAGTTTCAGGGAATTAAAAATTGTAATGTGTTAAAGACTCAAGTAAAATGTAGTAATACTATGTTTATTTAGATGTTTTAGTAATAATTGTTTAGCGTTTTTTCTTTCAGATTATTTAAGCTAATTTGCAAAACCAAAATTTGACACGAGGTCCCCACTTCGAAAAAAGACACCTTCTGGATAGAAGTTTTTCCTTAGGAATCTCAAAAATAAAATAACATTTCGTAAAAAATCAAATTGGACAAGTAGCCACGTCTAGATTTTATGGTAATAGAAAGCCAACTCATTGAGTTGGCTTTCTCGTTTAGCATACCACTAGGAAAGTGGGAACGTAGTGGAAGGAGTAGTGGAGACAAGTCTTCGTGTGCTTTTACAAACACAGATGAAGAACCTGTGCTAGAAGCAAGAATAAAAGGTGATCCATCTAGAATAGAGGAGCATTTGGAATGACTCCGTTTAGAAAGATGTTTTGTAAAGTATTGATTAGCAGATGTTAATTGGATTGATGACCTTCTTTTTTGATTTAAATTCAGAGAGTGAGGGTAAAATGATGGTACTAAGTAAAAAAAAAGTAATTTTACTATTCACAAAAAGTATACTAAAATGACACATTTAAAAGTTGGTGATCAAGCGCCAAATTTTGTTGGTTTTGATCAAGAGGGAGTAAAACATCAGTTGAGCGATTATAAAGGCAAGAAATTAGTGGTCTTTTTTTATCCAAAAGCAAGTACACCAGGTTGTACAGCAGAAGTGTGTAATTTAAGAGATAATTACCAAGTACTAAAGGAGCAAGGGTATGAATTGTTGGGTGTTAGCGCTGATTCAGCTGCTAGACAACAAAAATTTATAGACAAGAATAACTTGCCTTTTCCGTTATTGGCTGATGAAAATAAAGAAGTTCTACTTGCCTTTGGCGTTTGGGGACCTAAAAAATTCATGGGTAGAACCTATGATGGGATTCATCGTATGACCTTCGTTATTGACGAAAAAGGAGTGATTAGCAACGTGATCGAAAAGGTTAAAACCAAAGATCACGCGGCTCAAATTTTAGAATTGTAACAAAAAAGAGCAGTACTGCTCTTTTTTGGTTATTATACATGCGTTATGAAAGAAAAGAAAATAAACAAGCAAGCGTTGTTTTTGTTAAGAGAACATGCTTCTATAAGTGAGGAAGACTTTAAAGTGCTCTATGAACAGTACGGTGTGGCTTCTCAAAGGCAATGGGAAAATTTTATCTCCTATGCACTAGCCGTTTGTGGCATCGGCTTTTTGGTTAGTGGAGTGCTATTTTTCTTTGCTTTTAATTGGGATCACATGCCTGCGATGGTCAAGTTTATACTGGTTGGAAGTGGGATTGTTGTTAGCGCTTTTTTTGCGGTTACCCCCCGAGTAAAAGAGCCGATAAACAAAATATGCCTCGTCGCTACGTCCATACTCGTCGGTGTGTTACTCGCTGTTTTTGGGCAAATCTACCAAACAGGAGCCAATGCCTATGATTTGTTTTTGACTTGGCTCTGTGTTATCACGCCATTGACCCTTGTTAGCCAATCGACATATCAATGGTTGTTTTTTAGTATTCTAGCCAATACAACGCTTATTTTGGCTATGGTACAACGCTTACAAGTAGATTCTATTTTTGTGGGAATCCTTTGTTTAGTGTTAGCCAATGCTATTCTTTTCGTATTGCCAAAGATGAAATGGATACACCCAACGTTTGAGATTGGGAATTTATATACCCAATTACAACTTGTAACGGTTTATATACTAGCTACCATAGGATTTGGCGTTTGGCTGTTTACAACTGATGCTAATTACCAACCTCAAGAACTACAAGGTGCCCTTTGGATGCTATTGCTCGCTTTATTGCTAATTGGAGGTGGTTTTGCAGTAGGATGGATGCAAAGGCAAATCTATTTGTTTTCTTATGCTTTAATTGCGGCAGTTAGCTGTGGATTAATGCTTTGGATGAAATTATTTAAAGATTCTGCAGAAGGTTTATTGATCTATATGCTCTATGCAATTGGAGCTATCTTTTTCATTATCAAGTTTGTGTCTAACAAATCAAAAGCGTGGAAGTATGAAGAGTAATTCGTGGAGTGATTTGATTCGCCAAGTGGAGAATCAAGGCGTGGTTGTAGATGAACACCTAATGCAACGCATACAGGAAGAAAACTCAATCAAGTATGTATTCTTAAAAGTAGTAGCCCTCTTGGGAAGTTTATTGGCAATGGGCTTTTTCTTCGGCTTCTTATTTCTTACGCTAGGAGATTCCTTGGGGTATGTGAGCTTTACTATTTTTGGTGTACTCTTATATGCTTTGAGTTTCTTGGGAAACAAAAAAAGAGAACCCGCCTTGAGAGATGGTGTTTTTGTCGCAACGTATATCAGTGCATTTGTTTGCTTGATGGCGGCTTATTTCGATTTTAATTCAAGTGAGAGAACTATGGAATACTGTATTGTTCTCCTTAGTTTGCTTGGTTTTTCAGTCTTTAAAAGTAAGATTATACAATTTATATCCGTCCTTAGTCTGTACTATGGACTCGTATACTTAATGGGAACGCTGAACTTAGGCTATCTTGGATTGGCGCTATTCTGGTTTGTTGTTGCCGGTGTCTATGTCTTGTTTATCAAGGAAGTCAAACTCAAAACAGCTACAAATTTTTGGTCTCAAAAATACAGCGCACTACAACATGGATTAATCGCTTTGCTATTCCTAGAAGTAGTACACGACAATATAGCGCTTATTGACCCTTCATCTTGGATCAATAGCAATAGATCGATTACCTATAATGAAGTAGGACATCAAATCTACTTCGTCTTTGTTCGGCTGGTGTTAGTCGGTTTAACTTATTTTACAGTTACTCAAATAGGGAAAAAACATGGGTTTAAGCAACTTAAACTAGTTATAGGAGGTAGTATTGTCGGTGTTTTAGCCCTCTCTTCCTTTATGAATGGATTTGGAATACCCTTAACTGTTAGTCTGCTTTTAATCGTTTGGTCTTTCCAATATCGCTTGACCAAGGGAATCGTGCTTGGCGTAGTACTGTTGTTGTTCTCCCTTGTCAGTTACTACTACTTCTTACAAGTGAGTTTACTGATTAAATCGCTGTTGCTCATGGGGTGTGGGCTTGTTTTTTTAAGTCTTTTTATAATTAATAACCGATGGAATCGTGAAAAATAAAAGAAATATAGTCGTTGTTGTAACCCTCGTTTTATTTGGTGTTTTTTTCTTACGCGCCGTGGGAAAAAAGGAAGAGACAATAAAAGAAGGCAGGCTCGTGCTATTGCCTTTAGCACCTGTAGACCCACGATCCTTGATGCAAGGAGATTATATGCAATTGAATTACGCCCTTAACGAGCAATTGCGCACAACAACACGAGATAGAGCAGATATACGCAAAAGAGGGTATATACTACTCCGTGTCAATCAACAACAAATAGGGAGCTTTCAGGATATTAGTTCGACGTTTCCTGCTGTAAAAGGAGATTCTCTTTTACCTATAAAGTACTTTAATTGGGACGGATTTACACTTGCTGTTGGTGCAGAGAGTTTTTTCTTTCAGGAAAAGAAAGATAGCCTGTATGACCAAGCTAAATATGGTGGTTTAAGAGTAGATCAACAGGGCAATAGCGTGTTGATCGGCTTATATGATGAAAATTTAAAATTAATAGAATAAAATAGATGAAAAAAGGATGCTCAGTACTGTTGTTCGTCATGGCTCTACTTACCATAGGGTGTAAGAGCCAGGCCGTTGAAAAAGAAACAGATCAAATGACACAGCTAAGACAAACAGAAGCAAGCGAAATAGCAAGCGAAATAGCAGGGGAATGGGAGCTTGTGGCTATTAAATTTCGCCAAATGACAGATGAAACACTAGAAGACCTATTTCCGTTAAAGAAACCCTTTTTGGTTATTGATACAGAGGCTATGATCATTTTCGGAAACAATGGCTGTAACGTATATCGAGGCCCTATTAAGAGTATTACAGCTACTACGCTTGTCTTAAATAAAGGCTTAGCGTCGACACTAAAGTATTGTTCAGGAGTTAAACCTTTGGTCTATATGCAAGCATTAGGTGAGGCGAAAGAATACAAAGTAGAAAAAGAGCACTTACTCTTGCAATCGAAAGATCAAGAAGTGTATTTAAAGTTTAAAAAAATAAAGAATTAACAAGTCTTTGTGTGAAATAAAAACATTAGTGTGCTTTTTGTTTTAAAAAAACTTAGAAGTATAAAAAATATGTTGTAATTTTGAGATAGAATAAAAAAAATTTACCTATGAAAAGAATTTATTTTATTGCGGCTTTAAGTGTTTTGACATTAGCTAGCTGTAAGAAAGAAGTAAAAACAGCTACAGAGGCAGTAGAAGAAGTAGCTCCAAAAGAAACAATTGCTGATAATTCAAGAACAGCTTTAGACTGGGCAGGTACTTATAAAGGTACTATTCCATGTGCAGATTGTCCTGGAATTGATGAAACAATTGAAATCAAACAAGATGGTACGTTCAAAATAGTAGACCATTATCAAGAGAAAAAAGACGGTCATTTTGAATCTGAAGGAACATTTGAGTGGGACGCGACAGGAAACAAAATCACGCTTACTTCAAAAGATGGAAGTAAAAAAATGGTTGCTGTTCACGAAGGAAGTATCTTGCTTTTAGATGAAGACGGAAATGAAATTACAGGTAATATGGCAGAACTTTACCGTTTGAAAAAACAGTAAAAAACGGACTATAACAAAGAAATAAAAGGCGAAAATGGCAGTCATTTTCGCCTTTTTTTTGCTATTTACTCAAGTAGATTCAAACGGATTCTAGTTGAATTTAAGGTGTTTAAAGGGGTGTTTAAAGGGGTGTTTAAAGGGGTGTTACGTTGAAAAATACGTGGTAAATACACTGTTTTTGCGAGAGGTTTAAAGGCAAAATGTACTTGTTTTGCACTAAAATAAAAGAGAAATATCAAGCTTAAAACACAGCTTACACGCTTTGTTTTTCCGAGTTTTTGAGGATAGAATAGGGAAGTGAAATAGAAAATATCGTCCATTGTAAGACGGGTAGTTTTGCAAGTAAACGACAGCTTTTCGAAAGTAGCGCTACAAAAAGTATAGCTGCAATTGACAGAAAAATCAATTGAATGCATTGTAATACTGGGTATAATTTAGAGGAAATAGGTGTTCTTTTTTTTAAAAAAAAGGAGCTTTTTTAAGAAATAAAAGTGCGTTATATTTGACGGATTTAATTCATTTTTTTTAAACGTAACTTTATTTTGATCTACTTGTTAATAGGGTGTTTCTTTAGCTTTTTTGTTGTGAGAAAACATTAAAAATGATACATAACATTAAGTTATGGGTTGTTTGTTTGAAACGTAATGTATTGATTTCTTTTAATGTAAGATATTTTATCTCATCTTTTACTTGATGTTGAATTATTTTACTTTAATAGCGCTTAGCTGTTAAATCTTTTTTGAGCTAAGCGTCTTTTTTCAGAGGGTAAAAAAAGTTACATCCTTTTACTTCAAGCAATACTTTATGTTTTTTTAGTTGAACTAAACCGAAAAAAAAGAGAATGGTAAATAGGAGTTTTGATTTCCTTCCTACAAATAAAAGTAGGCGTTGTGTTTACAATATTTTTATCCTTAATTTTGCAAGCATAGTCAATGTGTACTAGTTTTTTTTGAAAGTTTACTTCATATGTCAAAAACCAAAACTTGGGTTTCTGCTGCAAGATTGCGCACCTTACCTTTATCGATTTCGGGAATCATTGTAGGAACTGCTTGTGCTTTTCCATCTTATGCTCATCATCCTAATTTTTATCTTATTTTTTTCTTTGCTATTTTGACGACTTTGCTGTTTCAGATTTTGTCAAATTTTGCCAACGATTATGGAGATGGAGTAAAGGGAACGGATAATGAAAATAGAGTTGGCCCACAGCGGGCACTACAAAGTGGTTTGTTGACGAAAGAGGAGCTGAAAAAAGGGATTGTTTTTACAGCTGGGTTGTCTTTAGTTTCTGCCTTGCTATTAATTTATCTTTCTTTTGGAAGAGATCATTTTTTCACCTCTTTGTTTTTCTTTGTGTTGGGGATTAGCTGTGTCGCTGCGGCAATTAAATATACAGTTGGGCAATCTGCTTATGGATATAGAGGGTTAGGCGATTTGTTTGTCTTTATCTTTTTTGGTCTGGTTAGTGTCATCGGTTGTTTTTACCTCTATGGGCAGACTATTGATGTTTGGGTAATCTTGCCTGCGGTTGCCGTAGGAAATTTGAGCATTGCTGTTTTGAATATTAATAATATGCGCGATTTAGATGCGGACAAGGTAGTGGGTAAAAATACACTAGCTGTTAAGTTAGGGCGTCAACGCGCGAAATACTACCACTATTTCATTATTCTTTTTGCTTTAGCGGCATTTATTATCTACGCGCTATACTGTGAGAAGGCCTGGTGGAATTATGCGTTTATTCTGGCTTATTTTCCCTTGATCAAACATTTGTTTTTTGTGCGTAACAATACTGAGCCCAAAGAACTCGATAGTCAAATGAAAATTGTTGCACTTAGTACTTTTTTTGTTTCTGTGCTTTTTTCCTTAGCTTTAATCTTATAAAATAAAAATTATGAAAATAACGTACTACGGTCATGCTTGTCTAGGCATCGAGATGGAAGATATTCACGTAATAGTAGATCCCTTTATTACGGGTAATCCACTTCCTGCAGCAAGGGAAATTAACGTCAATGATATAAAAGCAGATTATATTCTCTTGACACATGCTCATGGCGATCACATTGCAGATGTTGAGTTGATCGCTCAAAATAATCCAGATGTTGTGATTGTTTCTAATGCTGAAATAGCAGGACATTACGAAGCCAAAGGATTTAATGCGCATCCCATGAATCACGGGGGAAGCTGGCAGTTTGATTTTGGCAAAGTAAAATATACACCAGCCATTCACTCTAGTTCTTTTCCCGATGGAAGCTACGGGGGACAACCTGGGGGATTTGTCATTGAAAGCAAAAACAAAAATATTTACATCGCTGGGGATACCTCTCTGACGATGGACATGAAATTAATTCCCATGTTTACGGATTTGGATCTGGCCATCCTGCCTATCGGAAGTAATTTTACCATGGGAGTAGATGAAGCGGTTGTCGCTTCTGATTTTGTACAATGTGATAAAGTACTCGGTTATCACTTTGATACCTTTGGCTATATTGAAATTGATCACGAAGAGGCAAAGCGAAAATTCTTTGAAAAAGGAAAAGACTTAATGCTTTTGAATATTGGTGAAAGCTTAACTTTATAAAATAAGATGAAAGCAACGTATAGTAAGTATATTTTGCGTTTTAAGCGACCATCTGCTACCTCAAGGGGTGTTATGACAGAAAAGGAGACTTGGTTGCTTAAAATCGAAGAAAATGGTAAAATTGGAATAGGAGAGTGCGGTATACTGCGCTCTCTTAGTTTTGATGATCGTCCTGATTATGAAGCTCAATTGAAATGGGTTGTTGAACACATTCACCTGGGAAAGGAGGCGCTATGGGAAGCATTACGCGATTGGCCTTCTATTCAATTTGGTGTTGAACAGGCTTTTTTATCCTTTAATGGTACAACTCCTTTTGTGCTTTTTCCTTCTGCTTTCGTGGAGGGAAAAGCAGCAATTCCCATTAATGGGTTAATTTGGATGGGAGAGGAAGCTTTTATGAAGGAACAGATAGATGAAAAAATAGCCCAAGGATTTACCTGTGTTAAGTTGAAAATTGGCGCCATTGATTTTGAGGCTGAATGGAACTTATTGGAGTATATCCGAAAGCACTTCAGTGCGCAACAAATTGAATTGAGAGTGGATGCCAATGGCGGTTTTTCTGTGGAAGATGCTCCTGCTAAGTTAAAAAGACTTGCTGAACTGTCTCTTCACAGTATCGAACAGCCGATTAAACAGCAGCAAATTCCTCAAATGGCTGCTTTATGTCGATCGACAGCTTTGCCTATTGCATTAGACGAAGAGTTGATTGGCGTTACTAACTATGTGGATAAAGTGGCGCTACTAGAGACTATTCGCCCACAGTATATTATCTTAAAACCGAGCTTAGTTGGTGGGTTTAAAGGTAGCTTGGAGTGGATTGAAATCGCAGAGCGCTTGAACATAGCCTGGTGGATTACGTCTGCTTTGGAAAGTAATATCGGCTTAAATGCAATTGCACAATGGACTTTTACCCTTCGTAATCCAATGCCTCAAGGGTTAGGTACGGGTGGTTTATATACCAATAACTTTGACTCTCCTTTGGAAGTAAAAGAAGGGAAACTTTGGTATGATAAAATAAAGGGGTGGGAATTGTAGGTTTGTGAGGTTTGTGAGGTTTGTGAGGTTTGTGAGGTTTGTGAGGTTTGTGAGGTTTGTGAGGTTTGTGAGGTT
>NZ_JBMVQP010000006.1:0-115252 GCF_050522425.1 Myroides sp. C6-3
TGGAGCGGAAGACGAGGCTCGAACTCGCGACAACCAGCTTGGAAGGCTGGAGCTCTACCAACTGAGCTACTTCCGCAGGTGATGATCTTTAAAAACTTTCATCAAGTTTTGGAGCGGAAGACGAGGCTCGAACTCGCGACAACCAGCTTGGAAGGCTGGAGCTCTACCAACTGAGCTACTTCCGCAATTGTGGATGCAAATATAAGGCATTTTTCAAATTTTATGCAAGAAATAAAAAAAGATTTTTTCACCATTTTTTTAATTTCTTTTATTCTCACAGAATATCAACAAGATATCCGCAAACACAATCCATAAATTCACGCTATTTATCAACTTTCTCCCTTACACAACAAACCTCTTCCTTTCGCTAGGTCATTTATTTTTATTCTGCAATCCCTCTTCCCCTCTTTCTACACTCCAAAATTTATGACAAACGGTGTTTAAACGGTATTTTTGAACATACAGTTTCAATTACACCCCCCTTTTCACTTAACAAATACTCAGAATTACCCAACAAAACACCCACTTAAAAATAACTAATCAAACTATTTTTTACATTTTTAAAGCCAAAAAGGCTAAAATAAAAAACAGACAATCTCTCGCTATCTCTTTTTAACATTGACTTCCCACCTTATTTGGACGTCGTCTACATAATTTAAGAGAACTTTAAGTTTGTTTGATTCGGAAAGAACAAAACTAACACTATATTTGCGCTGTATAATTATTATAAAGAGTTATTTCCATAATGCAATACGATCAAAGATTAGTCGATTTGTTTCAAGATTTCTGCGCTCATCATGAAGTGGTTTATCATTTCTCGCCTCTTACGGCTCAGATTTATACCTACATCATGTTTAACAACAACAGAGATGGCGTTACATTTGACGAGCTTGTAGAACGACTAAACGCTAGTAAAAGTTCGGTTTCTACGAGTTTAAATTTACTAATCAGCAACAATCAAATCGAACATTTTAATAAAATTGACGAGCGGAAGCGCTTTTTCCGTTTAAATTCCAACTTTATTACAACGCGATTGGAGTTGATTAAAAATATGCTAGACAGAGAGTCTGCCTTAACCCTAAAGCTAAAAGGTTATGTAGATGAAGGATTAGTCAATTCGAACAACTGTCAAGCGAAGATGAAACTTTACATCGATCATTTAGAGAACAGTAAAATCATGTTAGCAAACACAATAGAAAAATTAAAAAGTACAAACCAGTAATTTATATATGAAACGTTATTTGCATACTATCGTTCTTGGTTCTCTTTCATCACTAGCCGTAATTTCATGCGGTAAGAAAGAGCAAGCACAAGGAGGGCAAGGTCCAATGCCATACAAAGTTGTTCAAGTTCCAACACAAGACGTTGTTGGCCATACTTCTTATCCCACTACCCTACAAGGTAAGGTTACTAGTAGCGTTCGCGCAAAAATAACAGGATATATACAAGAAGTATATGTAGATGAGGGAGCCATTGTAAAAAAAGGACAACCTTTATTCCGCTTAGAAACAAATATTTTATCTCAAAATGCAGATGCTAGTAAAGCAGCTATCCGCACCGCTGAGGCACAAGTAAATGTAGCTCAAGTAAATGTTGACAAATTAGTTCCTCTTGTTCAAAAGGGAATTGTAAGCAACATTCAACTCGAGACAGCTAAAGCTAATTTAGCGAGTGCACAAAGTCAATTAGCCTCAGCAAAAGCAAACTACAACAGCGTAGTTGCCAATATTGATTTCTCTATTGTAAGAAGTCCTATAGACGGTATCGTTGGTGCAATCGCTTTCCGTGAAGGAGCGTTAATTTCACCGAGTGATCCAACTCCATTAACTGTAGTTTCAGACGATAGTGAGGTATTTGCTTATTTCTCAATGAACGAAAAAGAGTACTTCAATTTCCTAGAGAAAATCGAAGGTAGCTCATTAAAAGAGAAGCTTGCACATTTACCAGAAGTAAACTTGCAATTAGCAAATGGTTCTACCTACCAATACACAGGTAAAATTGAAACAATCAGTGGACAAATCAATACAGCGACAGGTACAGTACAAGTACGTGCAGCTTTCCCGAACAAAGATAGAATCTTGAGTACAGGAAACAGTGGTACTTTACTCATCCCACAAACACATAAAGATGTCATGATTGTACCAGAGTCAGCTACGTTTGAGCAACAAGGTCAAGTGTATGTGTATAAAGTAGAAAATGACACAGCAAAAGCAACTCAAATTGAAGTTGTGGATCGCATCAACAAACTAGCTGTTGTAAAATCAGGGTTAGAGAAAGGCCAAACAATTGTAGCGACTGGATTAGGTACCCTTCGCAATGGATCGGCAATCACCCCTGCACCTACTACCATTGAGGAGATCAACAACAGCATCAAACCAACATTCTAAACTATGTTAAAGACATTTATTGAAAGACCTGTTCTATCGACAGTTATTTCTATCCTAATAGTAATCTTAGGGGTGCTGGGATTAACCGCACTTCCTGTGACGCAATATCCTGATATTGCGCCTGCAACAGTACAGATTAACGCCAGTTATCCTGGGGCGAATGCTGAAACTGTGATGCAGAGTGTTATCATTCCGATTGAAGAACAAGTAAACGGGGTGGAAAACATGGATTACATTACTTCTACTGCCAGTAATGATGGTAGTGCGAGTATTCAAGTAATCTTTAAACAAGGGGTTGACCCAGATATTGCAGCAGTAAACGTACAAAACCGTGTAGCTCGTGCTACACCGCTTTTACCTGCGGAGGTTACACGTTCGGGAGTAACAACACAAAAGCAACAAACGAGTGCCTTGATGTTCCTTTCGTTCTATTCTGAAAATCCGAACTACGACGCAATTTACATTCAAAACTACATGAATATTAACGTTATTCCTGAGTTAAAACGTGTAAGTGGTGTTGGAGATGCACAGGCATTTGGTTCGCGTAACTACTCCATGCGTATTTGGATTGAACCGTCAAAAATGAAAGCCTACGGCTTGGTACCTTCTGATGTTGTTCGCGTATTAAACGAACAGTCTTTAGAAGCAGCAGCTGGACAATTGGGTGAAAACAATGCGGAAGCTTTCCAATATGTTATCAAATACAGCGGTAAATACAAAACACAAGAACAATATGAAAATATTGTAGTGAAGTCATTGTCTAACGGTCAAGTACTCTTGTTGAAAGATGTCGCTAGAATTGAGCTAGGTGCAATGTCTTACGTTGGAAACTCAGAATTAGATGGACATCCAGCCGTTGCTATGGCGATCTATCAAACACCAGGATCTAACGCACAAGAAATTAACAAACACCTACATGCAGAGTTAGAATCGTTGTCGAAGAACTTCCCTGAGGGAATTCACTACAAAGTATTGATGGATACCAACGAATTCTTGGACGCTTCTATTAGTAAAGTTGTTACTACGTTAATTGAAGCCTTCATCCTAGTATTCTTTGTGGTATATATTTTCTTACAAGATTTTAGATCGACCTTAATTCCATTGATTGCCGTTCCGGTTTCAATTATTGGTACGTTCTTCTTCTTGGGTATTTTTGGATTCTCCTTGAACTTACTAACGCTCTTTGCACTCGTGCTCGCCATTGGTATTGTGGTGGATGACGCCATCGTTGTGGTTGAGGCTGTCCACGCCAAGATGGAAGCCACTGGTGAAGATGCATTAGAAGCAAGTAAGAGTACGATGGACGAGATCTCTGGTGCGATTATCTCGATTACCTTAGTTATGGCGGCGGTATTTATTCCCGTAACGTTTATTAGTGGTCCTACTGGGGTTTTCTATAAACAATTCGGTATTACCTTAATCATTGCGATTTTAATTTCGGCAGTAAACGCCTTGACGTTGAGCCCGGCTTTATGTGCGGTATTCTTAAAACACCATGAAATTGAAAACGGTAAAAGAAAAAATCTTTTACAGCGTTTCTTTAGAGCGTTTAACATTGCGTTTAACAGCCTAACTGAACGTTATGGTAACTCATTCAAGCTTTTATTGAGACACAAATGGTTGACCTTTGTTGTTTTGATTGCGTGTTTGGGAATTACCTATTACTCCGCGAAAACAATGCCAACTGGATTCGTACCAGGCGAAGACCGTGGGTTTATCATGGGGAACATCGAATTACCAGCAGGTGCTTCTCAAGACCGTGTGGTAGCTATTCAGAGAGAATTCTCTAAAATTGTACAACAAATTCCAGGTGTTGATGGTGTAACTGTAGTATCGGGATTCTCTTTCATTAACGGTCAGGGGTCAAACTACGGTATGGCGATGATTAAATTGAAAGATTTCAAAGAGAGAAAAGCACCAGAATTAGCTACTGACGCAGTAATTGGAAAATTATTCGGATTAGCCGCAACTCAATTCCAAGATGCCAGAATGATTTTCTTCCAACCACCAAGTATTCCTGGTTTCGGTATGTCTTCTGGTTTTGAGTTAAAATTATTAGATAAAACAGGGGGGGCTTTGACTGATTTTGACCAAAAATCAAAAGAGTACTTAGGCGCTTTAATGCAACGTCCTGAAATCATGTATGCGCAATCTTCATTTAACACGAACTACGCGCAATATGAATTAGACTTAAATGTACCAAGAGCCAAAGAATCAGGCGTATTAGTGAGTGATATCTTCTCTGCTTTACAAGGATATATTGGAGGTATTTACGCAGCTGACTTTACGCGTTTTGGTAAACAATTCCGTGTGATGGTTCAATCTTTACCTGAATATCGTTCCGATGTAAATAGCTTAAATGAGATTTACGTGAGAACTGCTTCTGGGGAAATGGCTCCAATTACACAGTTTGTGAACTTGACAAAAGTTTACGGTCCACAGTCGATCAACCGTTACAACTTGTTTACCTCTTCGAACATTACAGGAGCTCCAAAACCAGGATTCAGTTCTGGGGATGCAATTAAAGCGGTTCAAGAAGTAGCGCAACAAAACCTATCATCAGGTTATGGTATTGACTTTACGGGATTATCGCGTGAGGAGATTAACGCAGGAAACCAAACTGTACTTATTTTCTTCTTGTGTGTGGTATTCGTTTATTTCCTATTATCTGCACAGTATGAAAGTTATATGTTGCCATTTGCGGTAATCTTATCGTTACCAACAGGAATCATGGGGGCTTTCCTTGCGCAAAAAATTGCAGGATTAGAGAACAATATCTACTTCCAGATTGCCCTGGTCATGCTCGTTGGACTACTCGCGAAGAATGCCATTCTAATTGTAGAGTTCGCCGTTCAACGTAGAAGACATGGTGAATCGATTGCAGAATCTGCGATTAATGGGGCAAAAGCTCGTTTAAGACCGATTCTAATGACCTCATTTGCGTTTATCTTAGGGTTAATGCCGTTAGTATTTGCAGGTGGAGTTGGTTATATCGGAAACCGTTCAATCGGTACAGGTGCTGCATTTGGACTATTGATTGGTACTATAATTGGGGTATTTGTAATCCCAGTATTGTATGCGATATTCCAATATCTTCAAGAGAAAATTAAACCAATTAAATTTGAAGAAATTAAGTCTGAATAAAATGAAAAGAACATATATATACAGAGCTATTCCTGTTGCTATATTAGGGCTTACCATGCAATCTTGTATAGTTGCAAAGAAATATGATAGACCCGATGTTATTCAAGAGGAACAATATAGAGGTAGTAATACCTCAGACTCTCTTTCCATGGCGACCCTGTCATGGAAGGAGTTATTCTCTGACCAAACCTTAATCCAACATATTGAAACAGGTTTAGCGAATAACCTAGATATGCTTATTGCGATTGAGAACATCAACGCTGCACATGCTTATATGCAACAAGGGAAATGGGGATATGCACCTACCTTAAGCGTAGGTGGAAACTACACACATAGTGTTCAATCCAAAAATGGTCCGCAAGGAATCATGAGCGGTGACAAACGCATCAAGACAGATCTATACGATATTACAGGACAATTTTCTTGGGAACTAGACGTATGGGGAAAATTGAGAAGTAATAAAAGAGCTTTTGTGGCGAGTTATTTACAAACTGTATCAGCTCAACAAGCTGTTCAGACACAATTGATTTCGACTATTGCTACGACGTATTTCCAATTAACAGCACTAGACAAACAAAAAGAAATTACTGAACTCACAATCGCCAATAGAAAAAACAGTTTAGAAACTATTTTAGCACTTAAAGAATCAGGACAAGTTGATGAAATCGCAGTGAAACAAACGCAAGCACAATTGTACAATGCACAAGCTTTACTCGTTGATTTGAACAACAACATCAAGATAACTGAAAACACTTTTAGTATTTTACTTGGACAAAATCCTGGTAAGATTAAACGTGAAAAGCTAAGTGCACAAAGAGTGAATACAGATTTAACTGTAGGTGTTCCAATGCAACTATTAGCTAACCGTCCAGATGTTAGAGCAGCTGAATATGGTTTAGTAAACGCTTTTGAAATGACGAATGTTGCAAGAGCTAATTTCTACCCCTCTTTGCGCTTAACAGCTAATGGCGGACTTCAAAGTCTTGATTTTGACGAATTGTTCAACACCAACTCTATTTTCGCCAACTTCATTGGTGGTTTGACTCAACCTTTACTAAATGGTAGACAAATCAGAACACAACACCAAGTTGCACAAGCTAAAAAAGAACAAGCTTACCTAGGATATAAAAAAGCAATCCTAACAGCTTCTAAAGAAGTTTCCGATGCTTTATACACCTATGAAAGTGCTTCGAACAAATTAGATTTAAAGAAGAAAGAATACGAAGCTTATCAATTAGCGACACAGTATTCGGAAGAGTTACTTGTTCAAGGTATGGCTACTTATTTAGATGTATTAACCGCTAGAGAAAGTGCCCTTGCTGCAGAACTAAGTTACATCAATACAGAGTTAACCCAATTGACTACTTTAGTACAATTGTATCGCTCTTTAGGTGGAGGAATTGAATAATACTTTAACACATCCATAGTTAGAATAGCAGTAAGCGAAAGTTTACTGCTATTTTTTTTAGGCGTAATCAAGGAGACAAAAGACGAAGCTTTTAAAAAAACAAATCGAGGCTCAGCAAAAATCCAACGAACATCGAAATAAAATAATAAGGGAGTATCCCTAAATAAAGTTGATCGTTTTTAAACAAAACAACAACTTGTACAGTACGAAGTAGGATTATTAACTATAGCTGTACAGTTATAGTAGGACGAGACATAGTTTGTTTGGAGTGAGTCCATAGTGAGTCCATAGTGAGTCCATGGTGCGTCCATTAAAAGGTTAGTTTTAATAGACGCACCATGGACTCACTATGAAAGAAACACGTACATACCTCGAAGATAGACCAACTAAAGTCAGGCATGAGGTAAAACAATCCAATTTTCTTATCTTTGATTCATGCGTATATTGTCCTATTTATTTCCGCGATACACTTGGCAAAGGCTAACAAAAGACAAGGTTATTTACTTAACTTTTGATGATGGGCCTATTCCTGATATCACCGAATGGGTCTTGGATCTCTTACAACAACACCAGATCAAAGCTACTTTTTTTTGTATTGGTGATAATATTCGTAAACACCCAATGATCTTTAAGCGAATACTCAAAGAAGAGCACCAAATTGGCAATCACACTTTTCATCACCTAAACGGATGGAAATCCTCATTAGAGGAGTATAGTTCCAATGTAGAACGATGTCAACAAGAAATTCAAAAACACCGAAAACAACCGACGCGATTGTTTCGTCCTCCTTATGGAAAAATAAAAAAGAGTCAAGGAAGATACCTACGACAGGAAGAGTTTGACGTCGTTATGTGGACGGTAATCACCAAAGACTACCAAGCGTCTTTAAGTCCAGAAGCTTGTTTAAAACGCACACTTAAACGCGTTAAACCGGGAAGTATTATCGTTTTTCACGACAGCATAAAAGCAGCCAAGAACATGAAGTACACCCTCCCTCTATTGATTGACTATGCAAAGAAAGAAGGTTACACTTTTGCACGTTTATAATGTTGTTGTCACACTTAGTAAGGCCTCAGTCTCCATTACACCACTTTGTCTCCAAATCATGGCTCCCTTCTTATACAACAACATGGTTGGAACTTTTTTAATGCGCAAGGCTTCTATTAATTCACTGTTCTTCGCGACATCGATCTTAACAATACGCAACTGTTCTCCCATCGCTGCTGCAACTTCATAGATCACAGCATCCATGGCTGTACAGGCATCATTCCATTGCGCATAAAAATAGATTAACACAGGCACTTCTGCTGTTACCAAATCTCCGAATTTTGACATAAACCTCTCAATTAATGATTTTACTTCTTCTTTAACAACTGATTCTTACAAAAATATTACATTTTAGTAAAATAAACTATTTTTTCTTTCGCAATTCAAGAACTGTTATTTCTGGCCAAATTCCTGTACGCCCTTGATAAGCATGATAGCCAAATCCGCGATTCACATGAATCATTTTTCCCATTTTCTCGTACAATCCAGCCCACTGCTTATAGACATACTGAATCGGACTCCATTTGATAAACCCAGGAATCTCAATCCCAAATTGACTCCCGTGTGTATGCCCAGAAAGAGTTAACTGAAAGTTTTTAGGATGCTCTAGAACCTTGGCCTCCCAATGCGAAGGATCGTGAGACATTAAAACTTTAAAATCGGATGCCTCCACTCCTTTTGTCGATTGATCTAAATCACCATATTTCATAAAATGAGCACGCTCACCCCAATTCTCTACACCAACAAGAACTAAACTATCCGCTCCTTTGTGCAAACGCACATGTTCATTGCGCAATAGCTTAAATCCTATGGCAGGACTCAACTCACAGATCGCTTTAAAATTGCGTTCGCGTTCTTCGTCTGTTGCCCATTGGATATACTCTCCGTAATCGTGATTTCCCAAAATTGAATAATTTCCAAAAGGATGCTGCTCCATTTTTTTAAATACATCCATCCACGGAATCATCTCTCCAGCCAAACTATTGACTAAATCACCCGTAAACAACAACAAATCCGATTGTTGTTGATTGACTAAATCAATCGCATACTCCAATTTCTCCTTATTGTCAAAACTACCCGAGTGAATATCTGAAAGTTGAGTAATCGTAAAGCCATCAAAAGCATCAGGTAAATCCTCAAATGTAAGCACGTGTTTATACACTTGAAACTTATAGCGTCCTATGGTTATTCCGTGCAACACAGAGATGAACGGAATCGCGGCAATTCCAAAAGCGATTTGCGTAATAAATTTTCTTCTACCAGGTAAAAAAGGCTGTTTTTCAGCTGACTTTGTTCGACGAAAATACTGAACTAATCCGCGAATCACTCGAACAATATCCTCCACAAGCAACAAAAGGGTAATAATGACTTTAGGTAGATAAAACAAAATTACCATGGCAGCCGCTAACATCGATTGGTGATTTTGCCCAGATGAGCGATCAAATCGAGAAAAGCCATAAGCGATATAAGCGATAATCAGCGCAGAACAGCCCAAATAAAGAAGTCGAAAAAATCGACGATGTGTCAATTGCTTGACTGCTTGATAGGCATAAAACTCAACAATCAGTAAAACAGGCAATAAGAATCCTAAGTTCAACATAGTAAAAAGCGATAAGTAACAAAGTTAGTTTTTTGTCGCACGTATCAAAATATCTTTAACAAAGATTAATAGCTTTCCTACTTGATCTGCTCTAGGTCTGTCAGTCCCTTGGTTTGCATTGCAGATTTAGCGATACCGTCCATTCGAACAAGCGACCATTACAAATAGATTTCATCGGTCTAGTCTAAAACAGCTAATTTAAAGTGAATATTTTTCACAAACTCATTTTTTTAAATGCTGAACACCTCATAAGGAGACCAACAATAATTCAATAAATCGAAAAAAAAGCCTCCAAAACAATACAATTATCAGAAAGACACAGAAATTCAACAAACAGCAACACTACTAATCCGCTTTGTTTTTAACAGATCAGAAATGCGAATCTACGAGATCGTTTTATACATATTCCCGCTTAGCAAAACAAAATCACTATCTTTGAAATTAATTCAATCGTAAATAAAACCATCATTCAATGGCTCAACAAAAACGTCTTTTTTTATTAGATGCCTATGCCTTAATCTTTAGAGGCTACTATGCGCTGATTAAAAATCCAAGAGTAAACTCAAAAGGATTAGATACCTCTGCTATTTTAGGATTTATGAACTCTCTTTTAGATGTCATCAAACGAGAGAATCCAGATCATTTAGCAGTTGCTTTTGACAATGGAGGTAGTCAAGATCGTTTGGCTATTTTTCCAGAGTATAAAGCCAATCGAGACGTGACACCTGAAGCAATTAAAATTGCTGTTCCCTATATCAAAGAAATTTTAAAAGCCATGCATATCCCAATCATTGAAGTAAGCGGATTTGAGGCGGACGATTTAATTGGTACCATTTCTAAACAAGCGGAAAAAGAAAACTTTAAGGTGTATATGGTTACACCTGATAAGGATTACGCCCAACTTGTTTCCGACAATATTGTAATGTATAGACCCGCGAGAATGGGCAACGGTATTGAAATTTGGGACGTAGAGAAAGTAAAAGAAAAATTTGAAGTAGACCATCCTGAACAGGTTATTGACTTTTTAGGCATGATGGGAGATGCTGTTGACAATATTCCAGGTCTACCAGGCGTTGGTGAAAAAACAGCAAAAAAATTCATCAAAGAATACGGTTCCATGGAAAATCTTTTAGCTCATACCCACGAGTTAAAAGGAAAAATGAAGGAAAATATCGAAGCGAATAAAGAGAAAGGATTACTTTCTAAAAAACTTGCAACAATTATACTTGATTGCCCAGTGACGTTCAACGCCGATAACTATATTTTGGAGCAGCCCGATGTTGAAAAAACAGATGCCTTATTTATTGAGTTGGAGTTCAGACGCATGAAAGAGCAATTCGACAAGATTTTCGCTACGGGTCAGCAAACAACAACAGCTGTTGGTTCGGCTGCTACACCACAAGAAGATCAATTGGATTTATTTGGCCTCACAGAAGGTTCTTCTACTTCTTCGGCCTTCCAATCTTTAGAAACAACACAACACGTGTATCAGTTGGTACAAAAGCCGATGGCGATTCGCCTATTAGCCCAACAATTAATGCAACAACAAAGTGTTTGTTTTGATACAGAAACAACGGGTTTAGATCCTTTAACAGCCCAACTCGTTGGCCTTGCTTTTTCTTTTGAGAAAGGCACAGCGTTTTACGTTCCCTTTCCTGAGGACAAAGCAGCTGCTTTAGAGCTACTAGCTCCTTTCCAACCTTTTTTCGAATCAGAAACAATCGAAAAAATTGGACAAAATTTAAAATACGACATCAAGGTCTTAAAACAATATGGCATGCAGGTGAACAATCCATTATTTGACACCATGATTGCACACTATCTGATCAATCCAGACATGCGTCACAACATGGATGTATTGGCAGAAACCTACCTAAACTACACCCCACAGCCAATAGAAACGCTACTTGGCAAAAAAGGAAAAAACCAAAAAACGATGCGTGAGGTGGAGGTAGAATTGACAAAAGAATATGCAGGGGAAGATGCTGATATCACCTTTCAGTTGAAACAGAAATTCCTCCCACAATTAGAAGAAACCCGCACGGCTGATTTGTTTAAAAACATTGAAATCCCCTTGGTATCCGTATTGGCGGATATGGAAAATGAAGGTATTCGCTTGGATGTAGATTTTCTTCAATCGCTCTCCGCAACCTTAGATAGCGATATCAAACAATTGGAAGAAGCGATTTACCAAACGGCAGGAGAGACCTTTAACTTAGCCTCTCCTAAACAATTGGGAGACATTTTATTTGAAAAATTGCAAATAGGAGGATCCAAACCCAAGAAAACAAAAACAGGACAATACGCTACTGGAGAAGAAATCTTAAGTGATTTAGCGACGAAACACCCAATAGTACAAGACATCTTAAACTGGCGCCAGCTGATTAAATTGCAAAACACCTATGTCGATGCTTTGCCGAAACAAATTAATCCTGTTACGAATCGCGTACACACCGAATATATGCAAGCTGTTGCCGCAACAGGGCGTTTAAGTTCGAATAACCCCAACTTGCAAAACATCCCAATTCGAACAGAAAGAGGACGATTAGTTCGAAAAGCTTTTATTGCTCGCGATGAAAATTATGTTTTAATGGCAGCGGATTACTCTCAAATTGAATTGCGCATTATTGCAGCCTTGAGTCAAGAACCCAACATGATTGAATCCTTTAAGAATGGAGAAGATATTCACCGATCAACAGCGGCTCGTGTATTCAACGTCCCGTTAGAAGAGGTAACCAAAGAACAACGCAGTCATGCCAAAACGGTAAACTTCGGTATTATCTATGGGGTTTCTGCCTTTGGATTGAGTAATCAGACAAATCTATCACGTTCAGAAAGCAAAGAATTAATTGACACTTATTACGAAACGTATCCAAAATTGAAAGATTATATCGCGCAACAAATTGAATTTGCCCGAGAAAACGGATATGTACAAACGATCTTAGGTCGAAGACGCTATCTAAAAGATATTCACTCTCAAAATGCAGTGGTGAGAAGCGCAGCAGAACGAAATGCAGTGAATGCCCCTATTCAAGGAAGCGCCGCTGATATCATTAAAATCGCCATGATCAATATCCACAAACGCTTAGTAAGGGAGCAATGGAAATCCAAAATGTTGTTACAAGTACACGATGAGTTGGTGTTTGATGCACACAAAGAAGAATTAGACGCGTTAAAAACCATGGTTAAACAAGAAATGGAAAATGCCTTTACCTTAGCTGTTCCACTAGTTGTAGACTTAGGAATTGGAGAAAATTGGTTAGAAGCTCATTAATCTATATTTAGCCCTTATCAAACGGTGAGGGCTTTTTTATTGTAACACACACAGAATCTATTCTTTAATAAAAAGACTTACTTTTGCTCCATCTTTATATCAAATCAATGAAAAAAGCATTAGGTAAAATCATGTTAGCCATCACAGGATGGAAATTAGTAGTACACGATGAATCATTTAAACAGGAAAAGAAAAGTATCCTAATCTGCGTACCCCACACATCCAATTGGGACTTTTATTACAGCTTGGCCTGTTTTTGGATTTTGGGCATGCCATTTAAAATGTTTATCAAGGATTACTATACGAAATCCTGGTTTGGTTTCTTCTTTAAAGCCCTTGGCTGTATTGGTGTTGACCGCACGAAAAGTCAGAATTTAGTAGAATATGCAGTTCAAATAATTGAAGAGGCAGACACCATTGCTTTAATCAATACACCCGAAGGGACCCGTTCCTATTCGGAAAAGTGGAAACAAGGATTTTATCACATCGCCAGGCAAACTGACATACCTATTGCCTTGTGCTATGCGGATTACAAGAAAAAGCAATGTGGCATTGTGAAATTAGTCAGAGTAAACGATAAAACTTTTGAAGAATTATTAGATGAGATTGCGCCTTACTACAATGCTGAAATGGCAAAGTATCCAGAAAATTACAATCCTAAATTGTATTAACTTACTGTAAGTACTATCTTTAGCTAAAAACATGAAAATTGTATTCGGGCTCTCCCTTATTCTATTACTACTAACGAGTTGTAAAAGTTATCGCCTACCCTCAACTTTAAAACAAAACGCTTTAGCTTTTGAACTTTGCGAACTCTATGGTTCCGATCAAGGTCTGAGAACAAAGGTGCTTGGCTCAAAGAGTAATCAGTTATTGCCTAAACTTGATTCTATTAACTTTACTAAGTTTCTTGCATTTGTGCAAAAAAATGGCATGCCCAATGAAAATTTACTAGGCAAGGACAACTATGCTATTGAATGTGTTAAGATGGCTGGTTTTTCAATTTTATTACACAATCCAGAAAAATTAATTCGCAACACAGCCTATTACAATCTGTTCTTTCAAGAGGTTGCGTCTGGACGAATGTCAGCTGAAGCTTTCGCTTTGATTATAGACAAGTATTATTGGGCGCGTCAGCAGAATCTAGCTTATGGAAGCTCCTTTGGGCAGCCTTGCTTGCGTGATAAAGAGACGGTTAATCAGCGCAGGAAGTTACTCGGTTTAAAAGAATTAGAAGACACTGAGTTTAAGGAATGTACTAATTAAACCAGCTAACTTCTTTTCCAATAGTACTTTTTTTGCTTTTTTTGACAAGTTTCACCGGTAAGAAAGGGAGGAGTTTTTAGTTCAAACAAATTACAACTCAGCTTGTTAAAAGCAAATAAAAGCAAAAAACAGCAGTATGGATTTGTATAATAAAAGAAATTATGTAATTTTGCACTCCCTTTATTGGGAATGGAATGTTTAATTAAATACAAAATTATTGTGGAAAGTTTAAGCTACAAGACTGTATCAGCAAACAAAGCAACTGTTCAAAAAGAATGGTTAGTTGTAGATGCTGAAGGCCAAAATTTGGGTCGTCTTGCTTCTAAAGTGGCAACACTTTTAAGAGGTAAACACAAGACAAATTACACGCCGCACGTAGACTGTGGAGACAACGTAATCGTTATCAATGCAGAAAAAATCAACCTAACTGGTAACAAATTAGATGACAAGACTTACATCCGTCACACAGGTTACCCAGGAGGACAAAGATCTTTAACTGCTAAAGTAATGCAACAAAAAAACCCTGCATTATTAGTAGAGAAAGCAATCAAAGGGATGTTGCCTAAAAACAAATTAGGAGCACAATTATTCCGTAATTTAAATGTTAATGTAGGAACTGAGCACAAACATGGCGCTCAACAACCTAAAGCCGTTAATTTAAACGAAGTTAAGTAATGGGAGTTATTCACAAAATCGGTAGAAGAAAAACCGCTGTAGCTCGTGTTTATGTTTCAGAAGGAACAGGAAACATTACAGTAAACAAAAAAGATTTTAAAATTTATTTCCCTACAGGTACATTACAGTACAAAGTATTACAGCCTCTTACACTTACTGAGAACGCTGAGAACTTTGACATCAAAGTAAATGTATATGGTGGTGGAACTACAGGACAAGCTGAGGCAGTGCGTATGGCAATTGCTAGAGCGATGTGCGAAATTGATGTTGAGAACAGAGCAGTTCTTAAACCAGAAGGATTATTGACTCGTGACCCTCGTATGGTTGAGCGTAAGAAATTCGGTCAGAAGAAAGCTCGTAAGAGATTCCAATTCTCTAAACGTTAATATTTATTTATTATTAAAAAATCTAGGTTTTTGTTGCGCACTTGCATTTTTTGTAAGAAGTAGTTTAGCATCTAAATGGTTGAGACCGAGTAATCGCTACTGAATCATTGCTAAAGTAACAGAACGTAAACTATTAGAAAATGGCAAACAAAGTAGAAGTAAAAGAATTACTAGAAGCAGGTGTTCATTTCGGACACATGACTAGAAAATGGGATCCTAACATGGCTCCTTATATCTATATGGAGCGTAATGGTATTCACATTATCAATCTATATAAAACTGCAGCTAAAATTGAAGAAGCGAATGAAGCTTTGAAAAAAATCGCTGCATCAGGAAGAAAAGTCCTTTTCGTTGCTACAAAAAAGCAAGCGAAAGACATCGTAGCTGAAAAAGCAGCTGCGGCAAACATGCCTTACATCACTGAAAGATGGCCAGGTGGTATGTTAACAAACTTCGTTACTATCCGTAAAGCTGTTAAGAAAATGGCTTCTATTGATAGAATGAAAAAAGACGGTACATTTATGACGCTTTCTAAGAAAGAGCGTTTACAAGTTGAGCGTCTTCGTGCAAAATTAGAGAAAAACTTAGGTTCTATTGCTGATATGACTCGTCTACCAGCTGCTCTTTTTGTTGTAGATATCAAAGCTGAACACATTGCGATTAAAGAAGCACAAAAATTAAACATTCCGATCTTCGCTATGGTGGATACGAACTCTGACCCACGTCAAGTTGACTACGTTATTCCAGCAAACGATGATGCTTCTAAATCAATCGATAAAATTTTATCTTTAGTTACTGCTGCTATTATCGAAGGTAATGCAGAGAGAAAATCTGAAAAAGAAGAAGCTCCAGCTGTAAAAGCGGATGCTGAAGCTAAAGCATAATTTTTTAACAATATCATAAAGTCGTTATGCTGATAGATGTTTACCTTTGTATTCAACTGTCAATAACGACTTTTTTAATTTATTAACTCTTTAAAAGATTACTAAAATGGCAAATATTACTGCTGCAGACGTAAACAAGCTAAGACAACAAACAGGTGCCGGAATGATGGACTGTAAAAAAGCTTTAGTTGAGGCTGAGGGAGATTTCGATAAAGCAATCGAAGTTTTACGTAAAAAAGGACAAAAAGTTGCTGCTAACCGCTCTGACCGTGAATCATCAGAAGGAGCTGCTGTAGCTTTCGTTAACGCTGACAAAACTAGAGGTGTTGTTATTACATTAAACTGTGAAACTGACTTCGTTGGTAAAAATGAAGGTTTCCAAGCATTAGCAAAAGAATTAGCTGAAAAAGCAATCAACTTCAATACAAAAGAAGAATTCTTAGCTTCAGCATACAATGCTGAAATGACAATTGCTGACAAATGTATCGAGCAAACAGGAGTTATCGGAGAGAAAATCGAAATCGGTTCTTTCGAAGTATTAGATGGAGCTTTCATCGGTTCTTATGTACACGGTAACAAAATCGCTGCGATCACAGCTTTATCTTCAGCTGTTGCTAAAGCAGAAGAAATTGCTAAAGACGTTTCGATGCAAGTAGCTTCTATGGGTGCTGAGACTTTATCTTACAAAGATTTTGACGCAGAATTCATCGCTAAAGAAACAGAAGCTCGTATCGCAGTTATCGTTAAAGAAAACGAAGAATTGGTGCGTTTAGGTAAAACACTTAAAAATGTACCTCAATATATTTCTTACGCTCAACTTACTGAAGAAGTATTGAAACAAGCTGAAGAAGATGCTAAAGCTGAATTAAAAGCTGAAGGGAAACCTGAGAACATCTGGGATAGAATCTTACCTGGAAAAGTTGCTCGTTTCATCAGTGACAATACAACGTTAGACCAAGAGAAAGCTTTATTAGACCAAAACTTTATTAAAGATGAGGCTAAAAAAGTTTCTGATTACGTTCAGTCTTTTGGAGTTGAAATCACTGGATTCAAAAGAGCTACATTAGGATAATATTTATCCTTAAAAAATTAAAATATCAAACCTCAAGCATTTTGTTTGAGGTTTTTTTATTTATTTTCGTATTTTTAAAACAAAAAATATGAAACTCCTCAAGAATAGCTTATTATTACAAATTGTCATTGCTATTGCCCTAGGCACGTATTTAGGTGATAAACTGCCGTTAGAAATCAGCAGAATCTTCAGCACTTTTAATAGCATCTTTGGCAATTTTTTAAGCTTTATTATTCCGCTCATCATCGTTGGATTAATTATCCCGGCGATCGGTAATATTGGGAAAGAAGCCGGAAAACTGCTACTTTTAACCACCGGATTAGCTTATGGATCTACCCTCTTAGCGGGTTTTAGCTCTTATGCCGTTTCCATTAGCATTTTTCCTCAACTTCTAAGCTCACAATCTACAGCACTTGCTATAGCAAATGAACAAACGCTACTTCCCTTCTTTTCTATTGCCATTCCACCGCTATTTGATGTCATGAGTGCCCTAATATTTGCTTTCATCGTCGGAATATGTATTTCAAAAGGTCCATTCACGCATTTAAAAGGGGTTTTTAACGAGTTTCAATCGATTATCATGACTGTAATAGAGAAGGTGATTATCCCCTTCTTACCCCTCTTTATTTTCGGGGTGTTTTTAACTATGACTTATAGCGGCCAAGTTTTCGTTGTTTTAGAAACCTTCTTGAAAATTATTGGTGTTATTTTCGCCCTTCATCTTGCATTTTTAATTTTCCAATATACCCTTGCTGGATTGGTCGTAAAGAAAAATCCATTTCTTTTAATGAAACGCATGTTACCAGCCTACTTCACAGCCTTAGGAACACAATCTTCTGCAGCGACTATTCCCGTAACCTTAGAGTCAACCCTTAAAAACGAGGTTAATCCCAAAATTGCCGGTTTTGTCATTCCGCTTTGCGCAACCATTCACTTGGCGGGAAGTACACTTAAAATTGTAGCCTGTGCTATCGCTTTGATGCTCATTCAACATACGCCTATTGATCCTTTGGCGATGATTGGTTTTATCTTTATGCTAGGGGTAACGATGATTGCCGCTCCCGGCGTACCTGGTGGTGCAATCATGGCAGCTTTAGGGGTCTTGCAATCGGTATTGGGTTTTAGTACCGAACAGCAAACCTTGATGATTGCCCTATATGTGGCCATGGATAGTTTTGGTACAGCTTGTAACGTAATGGGAGATGGAGCCATTGCACTTGTTGTCGATAAAATGAGTCTAAAAGCTACAAATGTAGAGACAGAAAACTAATCAAACGATAAATACATCTCAATACATACAAAAAAAGTCAGAAGAAATCTTCTGACTTTTTTGTATCTAACTATTTATTGACAGCTACCTTGAGCTAAATCTCTTTCGTAATTCTCTTCTGCCAAGATCATTTTATCTAACATATTGTCGTAATAACGGTAACGTTGAAAAATCTTGCGAAAAGTTGTTTGCTCGTCCCAAGCTCCTATCTTTTTAAAAGCATAAACACTACAATATCCATAAGCGTAATTATCCCGCTCCACTTCCTTGTATACAATAACCAAGTTCATGGTATTTTCATCTACTTTACGCACATAAAATTCTCGATATGCTCCTTTTACAGACATTCCCGAAAATACTCCTGTAAACTTATTGCCTTGTTGAGAAGTACAACTATAGAATAGATCCTGTAAAGGTTCTCCTCCATTTTCTTTTCTTATTTTTTCATCAATGAAATAAAAACCGCCTTTTTTATTCATACCAACCACAATTGAATGATCAACAACGCCTGTTTGTACGCTCCAATCAAAGTTCAAAAGATCAGCAATATATTCCTCAGACAAAGGCAATTCATATGTCAAGCCTTGATATGCATCTGTGGCCTCCCATTCGTGGTTTAACAGGGTACGCAATTCTCTCTCTTCTGCAGTAAACTTACTAGAATCACTATCCGAGCTACAACTGCTTAACAAACTACTAATTGCTATAACCAATACACCAAATACTCTTCTCATTTCTACTCAATTTGGGCACGAAAATAGCTTTTTTTTCTAATTTAACATAAAAACCAAACAGTTATTTCCTTGTTCTGGTTCAATGCTCCCCTTGCACTTGCCTAGCTAATTTCTTGCTAAACTTTTTATAATAATACATATGCATCGACCACATAAGTGTTCCATAAATTAGCATCCCACCGATTATCCATATGCAAAATGCTAGAGCAAAATTAGCCCAACTAAACGCGTAGCCCTCTTCTAAAAATAAGGAGAAGAGTTCTGTTACCAAAAGCATGATTACACCAAAAACACTTCCATCTACTATCCCATACTGAAGACGCCCTTTTTTCATTCTCCTTTCCCAATTTCCCATAAATTTTATTTCTGATACTTTCATAACTACCTAATTTACAAGCAATATATAAAATTAATCAAAGCGAACAAAACTTGTATCCCATAAAATAATCCCTATATTTGCTTCCAACTTTAGGGGTGTCTACATCGAGTAGGCTGAGATTTTACCCTTTGAACCTGATCTAGTTCATACTAGCGTAGGGAAAAGTAAGATGACTTCACTTGGTACATGCTGTACCACTTTGTAGCCATTCCTAAAGTTATAACAGTAAGACAACAAAGGAATGGAACTACAAATCAACAATCAAAAATTTCAATTTGAACAAGCGGCTGTAAGTATTCAGATGATGCTTGATGCGCATTGGCCGAAGCAACAGAAAGGTATTGCTGTTGCCATCAATTCACGTGTAATTGCGAAATCCGATTGGGCGACTTATTATTTATCCGAATCGGATGATATTCTCCTTATCACGGCAACCCAAGGCGGTTGATTCCATTTTGTTTAATTCATTCAAACTCAAACTAAAGTATTACTCATGGAACAACACGAAAAAATTTCACAAACCCCTTTTCCCAATTCAAAAAAAATTCATGTAGAGGGTAAATTATTTCCTATCCGCGTAGCGATGCGCGAAATCACTTTGCACGACACCAAGTTAAGCACGGGAAAAACAGAGGAAAACCCACCGGTAACCGTTTATGACACCTCCGGTGCTTATACGGATGAAAGCGTAGAGATTAACATCAAAAAAGGATTACCCCGTCTGAGAGAATCTTGGATTTTAGATCGACAAGATGTAGAAGTGTTGGACAACCTCACTTCGGTTTACGGTCAAAAAAGAGCAGAAGACACGAGTCTTGATCACTTGCGTTTTGAATTTACGCACAAACCTAAAGTAGCTAAAGAGGGACAAAATGTAACGCAATTACACTATGCCAAACAAGGCATCATTACCCCTGAAATGGAGTATGTAGCCATTCGCGAAAATCAACGCATTGAGCAGCTGAATACCGTTTCCCCTGCACTAAAACAGCAACATCAAGGTAATAGCTTTGGAGCGAATACACCCAAAAACTATATTACACCTGAATTTGTACGTGATGAAATTGCCGCTGGAAGAGCCATTATTCCCAACAATATCAATCATCCCGAGAGTGAACCGATGATTATTGGGCGCAACTTTCTAGTGAAAATCAACGCCAATATTGGCAATAGTGCCGTTACCTCAACCATAGAGGAAGAAGTTGAAAAAGCGGTCTGGGCGTGTCGTTGGGGTGCAGATACCATTATGGACTTATCCACAGGAAAAAACATACACGAAACCCGCGAGTGGATCATCCGAAATTCACCTGTACCGATTGGTACGGTTCCCATCTATCAAGCCTTAGAAAAAGTGAAAGGAGTGGCTGAAAATTTAACGTGGGAAATTTTTAGAGATACCTTAATTGAGCAAGCAGAACAAGGAGTTTCTTACTTTACCATTCACGCAGGTGTACTGCTGCGCTATATTCACCTTACCGCTCAACGCGTAACAGGTATTGTTTCTCGTGGAGGATCTATCATGGCTAAATGGTGCTTATTTCATCACCAAGAAAACTTTTTATACACCCACTTTGAGGAAATATGCGAAATCATGAAACGCTATGATGTTGCTTTTTCTCTAGGAGATGGTTTGCGACCAGGCTCGATAGCAGATGCAAATGACGCAGCGCAATTTGCCGAATTAGAAACCCTAGGCGAATTGACCAAAATTGCCTGGAAACACGATATACAAGTGATGATTGAAGGTCCGGGGCACGTACCGATGCACCTGATTAAAGAAAATATGGAAAAGCAATTGCGCGACTGTGGAGAAGCTCCCTTTTATACTTTAGGACCTTTAACAACAGATATAGCCCCTGGTTATGATCATATTACCTCTGCTATTGGTGCGGCCATGATCGGTTGGTACGGTACAGCCATGTTGTGCTATGTTACACCGAAAGAACACCTGGGACTACCCAATAAAAAAGATGTAAAAGACGGTGTAATTACCTACAAGCTCGCAGCACACGCTGCCGACCTAGCCAAAGGACATCCAGGAGCCCAATACAGAGATAATGCCTTGAGTAAAGCGAGATTTGAATTTCGATGGGAAGATCAATTCAACCTGTCTTTAGACCCTGATACTGCAAGGGAATTTCACGATGAAACACTCCCTGCTGATGCAGCAAAAGTAGCTCACTTCTGCTCCATGTGTGGACCAAAATTCTGCTCAATGAAAATCTCACAAGAAATTCGCGATTCGGCAGAACAAGGGATGAAAGACATATCCTCAGCCTTTATCAAAGCCGGAAAAGAAATCTATTTATAGCATGGTTGTGATAACTCCACCTGACAACTACCGCAAAGAAATAAGCCTCGTCAATGAAATGTTGAATAGAGGCTTACCTCTTTTGCACGTACGAAAGCCCTCTTGGACTTTTGAACAACTGCAACTATGGGTAGAAAACATCAGTTATCAACATCGTCATCGGTTAGTTATCCACATTCCTCCTTCAGTTATTAACAACAAGGAAGAAGTTTTCAAACGATATCTAAGACTTATCAACAGTATAAAAGCTGATTTTGCCCACTTATCAACAACAGATTGTTCATTTGTTAATAACTATGAGAGAAATCTCCCCTATTTATCAACAAGTGTTCATAACGTTGCGGAATACGTTAAGTTATCAACAAAGCATAAACGCGTATTTATCAGTCCTGTATTTACGAGTATTTCTAAAAGTAGCTATCATCCAACAGTAGAATGGCAGCAGCAAATTCAACATTGGCCCTTTCCGACAATCTGTACCGTCGCTTTAGGTGGAATAACCCCAGCGCGTATTGGGACAATTCACACTATGGGTTTTGGCGACTTTGCGTTATTGGGCGCAATCTGGCACGCGGATGAGCCTTTAAAAATTTTTGATTTATGTTACAAACAAGACCAATTGCTTTTTCAATAGCAGGGTTTGATCCCTGTGGCGGTGCGGGATTACTCGCAGATATTAAAACGTTTGAAAATCACCAAGTATATGCCATGGGGATTCTCACGGCCAACACCACGCAGACAGAAGATCGCTTTGTTGCTATGCACTGGGAAAAACGCGACTGTATTCTCACCCAATTGGAAGCCCTTTTACAGCAATACATCCCTAAAGTCATTAAAGTTGGCATTATCCAATCTGGTGAAGACCTTTTGCTGTATTTAGAACTTATTAAACAATATGCTCCGCATGCTTTTATTATATGGGACCCTGTTTTGCGTTCAAGTACACAATTTGATTTCTCACAGGGAATGAGCCCAAAGACCCTATATACTATTTTACAGCAAATTGACCTACTCACACCAAACTATCTTGAAATCGATCGATTATCAACCTCGGCCATTTCCCCTATTGAAAAGGCCAAAGAACTCAGCCAACAATGTGCAATACTGCTTAAAGGAGGGCATGCTCCAAAGAGTAAAGCCGTTGATCAGCTAGTTATAGAAAGAACTGTACATTCTTTTCCCCCTACCCGTGTTTATCAAACAACCAAACACGGTACAGGCTGTGTATTATCCTCTGCTATTGGAAGCTATATCGCCTTAGGCTATTCATTACCCCAAGCAATACAAGCGGCAAAAAAATACATTGAAAAAATTATAAACTCTAATTCTACTTTACTCGCTTATCATGTTTAATACCGTACATTATATCAGTCAAGGCAACACACCCCAAGAGCAATTATACCACATCGAATCGATTTTAGATGCAGGACAATTATGGATTCAATTCCGCTTCAAAGAGGCACTTTCCTCAGTACGTTGGACGACAGCCGAACAAGTGAAAAAACTTTGTGATAGTTATAAAGCCACGCTACTTATTAACGATCATCCAGATTTAGCCCAAGCCATTGATGCAGATGGCGTCCACTTGGGTTTAACGGATTCATCTATAGCTGAAGCACGCCGAATGCTCCCCCATAAGATTATTGGAGGAACAGCAAATACGCTATTAGATGTGCAACAACGCATAACAGAAGGCTGTGACTATATTGGTTTAGGTCCCTTGCGATACACTACAACGAAGAAGAATTTAAGTCCCATTTTAGGTTTTGACGGTTATCGCCATATTCTAACCAATCTCACAGAACAAGAGAAAAAAACGCCAATTGTCGCCATTGGAGGAGTTGTCCTTGCGGATCTCCCACATTTAGAACAGCTAGGATTATCGGGTGTGGCTATTTCCTCTCTACTCCATCAATCGCAAGAACCTCAACAAATTTTACAACAATTAAAAAACTATTTTTTATGACCCCTTTACACCTAGGAGATAAAACCTTTCATTCAAGATTATTCTTGGGAACAGGTAAATATGGCTCTCATGCGCTCATGGAAGCAGCGACATTGGCCAGCGAGACTCAATTCATAACGGTTGCCTTAAAGCGCTTAGATTTAGCCCATGAAAACGACCAATTACTCGCACACCTAAACCATCCACACCTCGATTTACTTCCCAATACCTCAGGTGCTAGAACTGCAAAAGAGGCTATTTTAGCAGCGCAGTTAGCCCGCGAAGCCTTAGAAACCAATTGGGTGAAGGTTGAGATTCATCCTGATCCAAAATACTTACTCCCCGATCCTATAGAAACGCTACTTGCAACAGAAGAATTAGTAAAACAAGGCTTTTTTGTTCTTCCTTATATCCACGCAGATCCTGTTTTGTGCAAACGCTTAGAAGAAGTAGGAACCACCGCTGTTATGCCTTTGGGCGCCCCCATTGGTACAAATAAGGGATTAAAAACCTTAGATTTTTTGGAAATCATCATTGAAAACAGTCGAGTTCCTGTTATCGTCGATGCGGGAATAGGTGCTCCTTCGGATGCAGCCAAGGCAATGGAACTTGGTGCAGATGCAGTTTTAGTCAATACCGCCATTGCCGTTGCTGGAGACCCAATACAAATGGCTAAAGCATTTCAACAAGCAGTTGTCGCAGGACGCATGGCTTACGAAGCTCAATTGGGAGCCATCCAGAACCACGCTACTGCCTCTAGCCCCTTAACTTCATTTTTGTATCAATAGCTATGACGTTTTACGATATTTACATGACCTATTCTTGGACCTCTATTCACCAACAAATAGAGGATACCACAACAGAACAAGTCAAACAAAGTTTGTATAAATCCAAGCGAAATCTCACCGATTTCCTCCATCTTATTTCGCCCGCAGCTCGTCCGTTCTTAGAAGAAATGGCGCAGATCAGTCAGCAGCTCACCCACAAGCGATTTGGCAAAACCATTCAGCTCTATACCCCCATGTATCTCAGTAATGAATGCCACAACATTTGCACCTATTGCGGTTTTAGTATTGATAATAAAGTTCGACGAAAAACACTAACCGCTATCGAAATTGAACGAGAAGTAAACTTACTGAAAGGTCAAGGTTACGATCACATTTTATTGGTAACAGGTGAAGCCAATCACACCGTAAACCTCAACTATTTTGAACAAGTAATTAAGCAAATCCGCCATTCATTCTCAACACTATCTATGGAAGTACAACCCTTAGAACAAGGAGAATACGAAGTACTCGCTCAATTAGGGGTATATGCTATTTTGGTCTATCAAGAAACCTATCACGAAGCCGTGTACAAACAGTATCATCCCAAGGGGAAGAAATCTAATTTTCGCTATCGCCTAGAAACTCCAGATCGAATTGGTCAAGCAGGCATTCACAAAATAGGCCTTGGCGTACTACTCGGTTTAGAAGATTGGCGTGTGGATAGTTTTTTTACAGCCTTACATCTGGATTACCTTCAAAAGAAGTATTGGAAAACTAAATACTCCATTTCCTTTCCTCGATTACGCCCTGCCGAAGGCAATGTAGAGCCTAATTTTAGTATGGAAGACCAAGACTTGCTTCAATTAATGTTTGCCTATCGCCTTTGGAATGAAGACGTTGAACTCTCCATATCCACGAGAGAAAGTGAGCATTTTCGCAATCACATCATCGGGCTAGGTGTTACCTCGATGAGTGCGGGTTCAAAAACAAACCCAGGCGGATACAGCGTGGACCAAGATTCACTGGCGCAATTTGAGATCTGTGACAATCGCACTACAGAAGAAATCTATCAACTAATCAAATCCAAGGGATATGAACCCATTTGGACAGATTGGCACGCGAGTTATGCTAACTTTTTATTGTCGTAATATGTTAGAAGTACACGATTTTTTACGCTACAGTCGACCGATGAACTTAAATGAAGTTGGTGTCGAAGGACAGGTAAGGATAAAAAAGGCAAAGGTATTAGTTGTCGGTGCTGGGGGATTGGGTTCACCCATTCTCACCTATTTAGCTGCTTCTGGTGTTGGACATTTGGGTATTGTCGATTTCGATCGTGTAGAAATACACAATCTACACCGTCAAATTCTATTTCGTGAAAGTGATATTGGTCAATACAAAGCAACACTTGCTGCAAACCATATTAGGCAGCTGAACCCGCATATAAAAGTAGAGCTATATCAAGAAAAATTAACAGCGGCTAATGTTCAACGTATTTTTGAGTCCTATGAATACATTGTCGATGGAACAGACAACTTCGCCACGCGTTATCTTGTCAATGACGCTTGTGTACAATTCGATAAAACGCTTATTTATGGGACAATCATGGGATTTCAAGGACAATTAGCCGTTTTCAACCATCGTCAATCCAAAGATTTACGCGCCCTTTTTCCAGAAGCACCCGATCCAAATGATGTTCCGAATTGCAGCTTGAATGGCGTACTAGGGACCTTTCCGGGAATTATTGGTACAATGATGGCACAAGAAACACTTAAAGTCATCCTAGAGCAAAACCCATTACACAATCAGTTAATTATCATCGATACATTCAACTGGAAAATTCAAACGCTGCGCTTTTAGCGTTTGGATTTTCTTTTATTTTCTCTCACGCAAATACGTCATATATTGAGCACGAGGAATTTCAACGGCGCCTAATAAATCTAGATGCGGGTTGTACACTTGACAATCTAATAGGCGATACTCCTCTTCTTTTAATTTTTGAATCAACCGATGGAAGGCTACTTTACTCGCATTAGAAACCAAAGAAAACATACTTTCTCCACAGAAAACTCGCTGACCGATATCCACACCATATAATCCACCGACAAGTTGTCCTTCTTGCCACACTTCTACGGATTTAGCATACCCCAACTGATGGAGTTCACAATAAGCTTCTAGCATTTCATCGGTGATCCACGTTCCATTTTGTCCTTGTCTTTTTACCTGCTGACACTGTTTAATGACATCCTTAAAGCAGGTATTAAACGTCACTTGAAATAGATTTCTATTCAGTATGTTTCGCATACTCTTCGAAGGCTTAAATGATAAAGGATCAACGACCATTCGCGGATCTGGTGCCCACCAAGTGATTGGTTCCCCCTCTTCAAACCACGGAAAAACGCCCTGTTGATAAGCCAAGAGCAACCACGGTGCAGTGAGTGCACCACCGATGGCTAGAATTCCCGATTCATGCGCCGTTTCAACAGGCGGAAAAGATAAGTACTGAGGGTTTAAAATGGCAATCATAGTGAAAAAAAATCCCCAATCTGTTGATTGGGGATAACTATTATTTAGAATGGTAAATCATCGTGATCCTCTTCCGTGAATGACGGTGCTGGAGGGAATTGTGGAGTTTGAGGTGCTTGCGGTGCTTGTTGTGCAAACTGATTTGGCGTACCTTGATTACCTTGGTAATTTTGGTTGAATCCACCTGCTTGTTGCGCAGGTTGCCCCATAGTTGGTTGTTGCATATATTGATTTTGCATCGGCTGTCCCATTGGTTGACCCATTCCTTGTGCAGGCATGTTTCTTTCAATTCTCCATCCTTGAATTGTATTGAAGTATCTCACTTCACCTTGTGGAGAGGTCCACTCTCTTCCTCTTAAATTAATCGATACCTTTACAGGCTCTCCAACTTGAAAACTGTCTAATAAATTTACGCGATCTTGTGTAAACTCGATTAAAATATCTTGTGGATATTGTTCTTCAGTAGTAACCACAACTTCTCTTTTTCTGAAGCTTGAGCTAATATCTTGTGGTTGCCCAATCACCTTAATTCTTCCTATTACTTCCATTATATCTTTTTTTTCCTGATTGTTACTTTGCTACTATCATATTCCAAGCCAAAGGTACATTATTTTCCTCTAAATACTTTTTAGCTTGTTGAAATTTCTTTTCCAAATTACCGGAAGCTACGATTTGTTTAGCTTCTGGATTTTGATCTAAAAAGGCTTGTACTTCCTCTTCTGTTGGCAAATGTTCAACATTACCTAAAATCCCCAAATCATTACCCGAAAAAATGCCGCTATCGATAACTTCTTGTGGAATAATATCCACACCTAATCCCAAAGTAGTCAATGGCTTTTCAACCTCAAACATTCCCCTATTAGAACGGCTATACCAATTGCCTCCCATACGAGAAACTAAATCAATTTTGTGCTGATCAATCCCTCCTTTTTCATTTAGGATTGCTTCGTCAAGGTGCATTTTTACCACTTCACATATCACGAGATTTCCTGCCCCTCCTTCTGTTCCTAATCCTATAACTTCTTGAACGATACACTCAAATTGCACAGGACTTTCTTTTACGCGGAAAGGTCGAACTTCTTCCGACTCTATCATCGTAAATCCCGCTTTCACGAATTCATTCACTCCATCTTTATACTCCGTACTTGACAATGATGTTTGTTGCACCATATCGTAATTAACCACGTTAATCACTACTTGCATTGTAGCTTGAACGTTGAATAACGTGTGTTTACACGTATTATCTCGAACGCGTCTAGACGGTGAAAAAACTAAAATCGGAGGATTAGCGCTAAACAAATTAAAAAAGCTAAAAGGCGATAAGTTTGGTTTTCCATCAGCATCAACTGTACTAGCTAAAGCAATGGGTCTCGGCCCTACAGACCCTTGTAAAAAACCTTGCAATTCAACAGTTGAAATATCTTTTGGGTTTATTGTTTTCATTTTTTTTCTTTCTTTTGGTAGAAAAGTAAAGGTAGTAAAAGCAGATTGAACCACAAAAAAACAAAGCATTGAAAAAGCAGATGTAGCAGATTTATAACCCCATTTATTTTAATTATCTTTAAACCTTAAATCGACCATTACTTTGACTATTAAAAGAGAAATCATTCGTTGGACATTAATTGCGACAGCCTTTGTTGTTCTATTGCTTATCCTGTGGAATACCTATTCTTTTTTTCAAACGTATAAAGAAGAAGAGCGCATTAAAATGGAAATTTGGGCTACTGCTTCTAACACGTTGAACGAAGCAAATCCACTAGATACTAATTTAGAGCTTCCGCTATTGATTCTCACCAATAATACCACAATCCCGATTATTCAAACCAACGAACAGGACAGCATTTTATCTATGGTCAATGTTCCGTTAAAAGTACAACAAGACGACCAAGAAGCCGTTCTATTTTTGCGTAAACTAAAAAATGAAAATGCTCCAATTGAAGTCGAAATAGGAAAGAAAAAACAGTATTTGTACTATGGAAACTCTTCCTTACTACTCAAACTAAAGTATTACCCTCTTGCTTTAATTTTGATTTTTATTTTCTTTACTGTACTGATCATTATTTTTTACCGCAGCAATAAAATAGCCGTTCAAAATCGCTTATGGACGGGTATGGCAAAAGAGACGGCTCATCAAATCGGAACTCCTTTATCGTCTTTATTAGGTTGGATTGAAATCATGAAATTAGAGGAAGTAAATGAATCTATCATAGAAGAGATAAGCAAAGACGTTAAGCGCTTACAAACGATTGCAGATCGCTTTTCTAAAATTGGATCCAAGCCACAATTGTTCCCCCTCGATTTAGTTGGTGAAACGCAAAAAACGTATGCGTACTTTCAGCAAAGAGCCTCCAAACAGATTGCGTTTGAATTCGCCTCACCCATGCGCGAAATCCCCGTATTTCTAAATCCCGAATTACACAGCTGGACCATCGAAAATTTGATTAAGAATGCCATTGACGCTACCAAGGGAAAAGGACAAATAGCAGTGACGATTACAGAAACCGATCAATTCGTTCAGTTGTTTATTTCAGATACCGGTAGTGGGATTCCCAAAAATAAATTCAACAAAATATTCGAACCAGGCTATACCTCCAAAAAACGAGGATGGGGCTTGGGGTTATCGCTCTCGAGACGCATTGTAGAGGAATATCAAAATGGAAAAATTAGAGTTCATCACTCCGAGATTGGCAAGGGAACTACATTCGTAATTGTGTATAAAAAAGTGGAGAGCTAAGGATCTTTATGCTTTGGCAAGCAAGAAGACCTCTTCCAGTTGGAGGCGTTCTATTTTTTATTCGAAGAAGCCACTAAGCTCATCCACAAACAAAAAACAAAAAAGCAGTAAAAACGGGTGTTTCTACTGCCTTTATTTTATTCTCTACGCTTCTCTTTTTAAGGAAAGATTAGAGGTATTGTTGTACTTTTTTTACTACTTCTTCAAACTCCGCAGGACTTAAAGCTTCCTTTTTACTAAAACGAATATCATCCATGGTCTGCAAAGGAATTAAGTGTACATGCACATGGGGTACTTCTAATCCTACCACTGACATCCCTACTCTCTTACATGGAACAGCCTGCTCTAAAGCTTTTGCAATCTTTCTAGAGAATTTCATCAATTCTAGATAATGATCTTCTTCCATATCGAAGATTTTATTAATCTCTTGTTTAGGGATACACAACGTGTGTCCTTTAGCATTTGGATTGATATCTAAAAAAGCTAAAAACTGATCGTTCTCAGCTATTTTATAAGCTGGAAGTTCTCCATTGATTATTTTAGTGAAAATTGAACTCATACTCGCGTTGTTTTAAAGTTAATCTCTTGATATTTCAAGAATCTCAAAATTCATTTGTCCGTTAGGAACTTTAATCTCTGCTACTTCACCCACAGATTTTCCTAATAGTCCTTTTCCAATAGGAGAAGTTACAGAAATTTTACCTGCTTTCAAATCAGCTTCACTTTCCGCTACTAACGTATAGGTTAAAATCATTCCATTAGATTGGTTTTTAATTTTAACAGTAGAAAGTACTAATGCTTTTGATTCGTCTAATTGAGACTCATCAATAATTCTTGCACTAGCCACTACCTCTTCCATTTTAGCAATTTTAAGTTCCAGTAACCCCTGTGCTTCTTTTGCAGCATCATACTCCGCATTCTCCGATAAATCCCCTTTGTCTCTTGCATCAGCAATTGCTTGTGATGCTTTTGGACGCTCTACACTTTTTAACTGCTCTAATTCATCCTTTAGCTTTTTCAGCCCCTCAGCAGTGTAATACGAAATTTTACTCATAATTAACTGGTTTATATAAATAGAAAAAATCCCATAAAACGGGATTTTCTGGTGCGTAAAAATATTTTTATTATTTATTTAAATAAATTATCTACTCTTGTAAGGTTTACTTGTCAAAGTTAATTAATTAAATTTGTTTTACAAATAATTTATGTAATGAAAAATATTTTATTCTTAACCATTGTGCTATTATTTGCTCTAGGTTGTTCTAACGATAGCAATAGATCTTCTAATCCGTATTTGCCCAATCAAAATGTAAATTTGAGAATTCCATTGGTATTGGCTAATAACCTGACGCAACCTGGAGGGGTACACGTCGATCGCTCTGCACAAGCGGGTATTTCTGGTGTAGCGATCTACTCTCGAGATGGGTTAAACGAATATTATGCATACGAATTAACCTGTCCGAATCACCGCATACAAGCTGATGGTTCTTCAATCTTAATTCAAGATCCCAAAAGACCTTCTTTCTTTTACTGTAATGCGACACAGCTACACGAAGGAGAAAAAGTATATTACAGCATTGATCTCGGTTTTTGGGGTAGACCCGTAGATAAAAAACTAGAGTATACATTAAAGTCGTATCCTGTAACACGAGAAGGCGAAACCGTCGTTGTTCGATACTAAGTGTTCCTTATAGAAAACGCCCAAACATTTTTCTTGTTTGGGCGTTTTTATGCTTTAAAATTTCAACGTTAATCCGGCTAAGATATTAAAAGTCGCTTGTGGATAATATCCTGCTCCATCAATCATAACCCCTTTATTATTCTCACCCTCAACATAATCTGACCAATAATATCCGTTAGAAATATAGTTGACATCGAAGATATTATTCGCTAAGACAGACACTCCAATACTTTTAAACCACTTTTTCACTGGAAACTCGTAGCTCACACTTAAATCATTTACGAAGTACGAATCGAGTTTGGAGTTTTTCGCTTCAATATTTGACATATACTGTTCGCCTACAAATTTTGTTAACAGCGTTATACTCATTCCCTCCATTGGCATATAAGTCAAAGCATTTGAGGCGATAAAATCGGGTGAAAAAGCAATTGATTTCGTTCCAAAATACTGCATTTCACCTTCCCATAAGTAATACAAGTTTTTATTTTTGTTTGAACTGATGGTAAGACTTGGACTCCAGTGTAATTTTTCTATCAGTTTTACATTCGCATCAATTTCAATTCCAAAGCGATAACTATCTTCGATATTTTCACGCACCGATGCTCCAACGTCGTTTAATTCACCTGTTAGTACCAACTGGTCTTTGTACTTCATGTAAAATGCATTGACATTAACAGTTGCATTAGGGGTATTCAATCTCCATCCTAGTTCAAAATCATCCAATTTTTCAGCTTTAGGCATTTCATTTTGCACTTTTCTGCCTTCATAATCATTGCGGTTGGGTTCTTTATTCGCTCTCGCATAAGAGAAATACAGCTGATTTTCATCGTTCACCTGGAAAGTTACTCCCGCTTTTGGATTAAAAAAGTTGAATTTATCGTTGACTAACCCCGTATCTAACCCATTCGCTTCATAGGTTACTCGACGGTATTGCATATCGCCATATAAACTCCATTGTGCCGCAAATTGCCATGTTGCCTTAGCAAAGAAATTTAAATCGGTTTTTACCGCATGATCGCGATAATATTCTTGTTTATAGTCAAAATTCACAGGTTGTTTGACCCATAGTAGGGTTCCGAAGTGATCTCCTTCATATTTATTTGCCCCACCACCTAAGACAACTTGCAGCTTGTCTGTTTTGTAGTTTGTATTAAATACCATACCGTAAAAATGGTTATCTAAAGCTTTACGGCGAATTAAATCCGTTTGATTCACTTCTTCTCCATTGACAAAAATAGGGTCTAATCCATAATCGAGAAAAGCTTGTTTTCTTTTGTAATTCTCGTAATAGCCATATCCTTTGGTATAGTGGAGAGAAACATTCGAACTCCATAGATCTGACCATTGTTCACTCCAATGAAGTTGATAGTGATCTTGCTTGTAGTTATCTGTTTCATTGTTGTAAAACAGCGTATTCCCTTGATCGTCTTTGTATTTCCCTGCAGGATTATAGCGTCTTCCATATTCATCCATCTCTTCTTGCGTCACTCCATTCCATGCTTGGTACGTTTTTTGCTTCCCTCCGAAAACCAATGCTTTAATCAATGACGTGTTGCCTACATAAACTCCTTGTAAGAAATACGATTTTAGATCCGCAGAAGCGCGATCAACATAACCATCTGAATGCACATCCGAAAGACGTCCAGCGATTTCAAATTTATCGTTAATCAGTCCTGTACTAAATTTTACGGTTGATTTTCGCGTGTTATAACTACCAAAAGAGTTTGCGATTTCGCCTGTTGCCTCTTGAGCATAGTCATCGGTTTTTAGGTTTAAACTCGCGCCGAAAGCCCCTGCACCATTGGTTGATGTACCAACACCGCGCTGTAGTTGTAAGTTTTGAACAGAAGAACCAAAATCGGGCATATTAACCCAAAAAGAACCGTGAGATTCTCCGTCGTTATATGGAATTCCGTTTAGGGTTACATTGACGCGCGTAGCATCAGATCCGCGTACTCTAAAGCTCGTATATCCTATTCCATTTCCCGCATCAGTTGTAGTAACGACAGAAGTCATATTGCCCATTAAAACAGGAATATCTTGTCCTAAATTGCGTTTAGCAAGTTGCTTTTTCGATAAGTTTTCGTAGGCAATTGGTGATTTCTCATCCACGCGTACTGCTGATACTACAATTTCGTTCAGCGCAGTTTTTTGGATAGAATCTTGTTCCGTTTTGTGTTGTGCTAAGCTAGGTATGGTTGCACCTAAACATAAACTGACGATAAATAATGAATTTACAGTTACTTTTTTCATTCGTAAAAATACTTTCACAAATAAAAGGGGCAATTATTGTTTGATTAATAATTACACTTTCCCATGCAACGTAGTGACTTGCATTGTTTCCCTTGGCAGCATTACCTGCCCAGGTTCTACGGGTATGATCTCAGCCTGTCTAGGCACCCCTTTGAGATTTGAACTGCAAATATAGACAGTATTATTTAGAATAAAAAACAACTATTTTGCGCAAAATATCAATTATGCACTTCCCAATAAAAATAAAAAAAACACCTTATAAAGACAGAAAATTCAAACTTTACCGTACGCTAAAATGCAATCTACTCCAAAGAATTACATAATTCGCTTTCTCAAGCTTTTCTTTAAGGAGAGCTTTTTATTACTTTCTTGGTTTTTACGACGTACACTTTTAGGCACCTTCGTTTCTTTTCTGATTTTCTGTTGTACTAAAGCTACTTTAATTAGCGCTAAGAGTTTCTGTATGACAATTTCTTTATTCTTTACTTGGCTCCTTGTATCTTCAGCACTCAAGATGATCAAGCCCTCTTTGGACAAATAGTTCGCTAATTTCTTTTCTACCCTGCTTTTTTCTTCTGCATTCAACAACGATGATGCAACTAAATTCCAAAAAACAACAACTTTAGACGACACTTTATTGACATTTTGTCCTCCAGCACCACTACTTCGAACTGCTTTAAACTCCAGTTCTTTGATCAATTCTTGTTTATCCATTACTTGTTTCTGACTTTAAAATTTTATACCAAGAGATATAGGCTTGAATGACTAAGAGTGTAAAAATAATAAACTGAATAGCTAAAATTCCCAATCCTCTATAAGCATAAAGAGGGACAGAAATAACATTACCTATCAGCCACATGCTCCAATTCTCTATCTTTTTTAACGCCATATAATACATCCCCAAAAAGAAAACCCCAGACGTCAAGATATCGATGTAATTTTCTGGAGCGATCGGCGTATCTGTTATACGATACACGCCGTAAACAAGAGCAATTGTCACCACAAATACGACACCGCCAATTCCCTTTTCCCTTTGATTCGTACGGCTAATCTTCACAAGCTGATCTCCACCTTTCATTCTAGACCAATTATACCACCCATACAAGCTCATACAAGAGTAATAGGCATTGAGAATCATATCACCGAGATAACCTGCTAAATAGAGCAAATAAACGGTTATCACTGTTGCTATTAAACCCGTTGGATAAACTAGGATATTTTCCCTTCCAGCATACCAAACGCTCAAAATACCAAAAATAAAGACAATACTCTCTAATCCTATATTGAGCCAGCTCGTATCGCGATAAGCGCCAAAGAAAAATTCAATCATCTGATATACGATAAAAAAAGCCATACGGTTGGTATGGCTTTTCGATATACATTAGTTTACTTAACTATTTCTACTCATTAAAATTCTAAGGATATACCAGAATAATAACATTAACGAAGCAAACAAACTTAACGCTGCAGGAACATATTGATCTGCGGCATATTCGTTTTTAATTTGCCATGTGGAATAAAGAATAGAACCTGACGCTAAAGCAACCATAGCCAAAGAGAACCAAAGTCCTAAATCAAATCCAAATAACATTCCCGCTACAATCGTCCCTAAAGCGAGAAAAAAACCAATTGTAAGGATTGAACGCATAAAAGAGAAGTTTGCATTTGAACCAAACACTACCCCTGTAAGTCCTAAGAACAAAGCTAACGTAAGTACACCTGCTTGCACGATCAGTGAGGAATCACCTGTCATGCTTAAAGCAATATACAAGATCGGTACAAACAAAAACGCTTCTGCTAATACGTACAGCATAAATCCAGCGTATTGTTGCGGTTTATTTGCTGTTTTATAGGTAAGCCCTTGTGCAAACCAAGTAACTCCCATAAACGCTCCCAAAATGATTAACCAAGAGAATTTACTCGTTGATAGCAGCTGAAGCATTCCATTAACGATAAAAGGCGTATTCAATAAAATAGTTTCAAAAACAATAAACGCAAGGACTCCTAAAGCTAAGTTTCCATACGTACGGCGATAAAACTGTGCTTTCACTGCATCTGACTCGTGCGCAACAGCATAAATAGGTTGATTATCTTCCATAATTCTAATTTTTGGTGCAATTTACAAAAAACTGCGCAATTATACTTTTCTTTTTCCGCTACTAACAATCAAAACATAACCTTCTAGTTCGAATGATTGATAGGAGAACGATGCAACAAAATCTCCTTTGTGAATTTGTGCTTCTTGTGCCTCTACATCAACATTCATATCTTGAGCAAAACTCAAGCTTCTAGAATTACACATTTTATAAAGGGCTTCTTTTACAGACCAAATTTCTGTAAAGTAATCCCTTTCGGCCGATCCTTCGATTGGCGACAACTTCAATTCGTTCGCATTGCAGAATTTATTTTTAAGTCGAACAACTTTATCGCGTTTGTATTCGATATCAATCCCAATATTTTCTTCGCTGATCGCCACTAAAGCATAATCAAACGAATGTGAGATTGAAATATAGTGTCCCGAACGCAAGCTTGGTTTGCCCTTTTCGTCATAAAGCAGGTCATCATCATCCCTACCGATTTGCTTCAAGACCTGACGCACCGCAAAAAAAGCTTTTTGGTGCTGTTCAATCTTTTTCTTCGCTAATCGCTTTTGGCTTTCCTCTGATAAAGTAAGGCCTTGTTGGAGCTGCGTCAACGATTCTGTGATATGCCAAACATATACAGTTCCATTTTCTACAGCTATTTCTTTTACTACTCCCATAACTACAATGCCAGCATAAACGCACTGGTCTCGAATGCGTACAAAAATACGACAATGTTAGCAACAAAAAAAAAGAGCCGCTTTTGCGACTCTTTAATTATTTCACACGTTGGTAATATATTCTGACACGCATATTAACAGTGACATATTTATTTTCTCCAACCGTACTCGGTATCTGACGACTAACAGTTCCTTGAAGAACCATTCCTGCATCATCAATAGTAGCAATAATATACTCTTGTCTTTCTTCACCATTATCGATTACTAATCTGCGGTGATCCATCATTTTCCAACGATAGGCGTTAGGCATATAGCGCGAATTACAATCGTCTGTATCAAGATCAAGGTAATAAGCTAGATAATTAATAGAATTAGAGGTAAGAAAATCTAAGACATCGTATTCACAATGTTCCGCTGCTTTTAAGCTAACTGTTTCTACAAGCTTACTTCCTTCAAAGCGTTCTTCTTTAATTAACAACCACTTTCCGTAAAGCTGATCATCAAAGCTTTTGCCTTTATTCGAATCGTCACTTTTTGAGCAACCGAAAACGAATAGCAATGAAAATAACCAAAATACTTGTTTCATCATTCATTCAATTTTAAAAGATAAAAGAGGGAAAATTCCCTCTTTTACTATTTTGGATTTAGATTAATCTTAGAATTTATATGTATCCATTACTACTCCACCACAATATATAGTCACAACTTTATTTGTGAACTTAACGTTATAGGTTTGTTCTTTTAACATTAAATCACCGTAACCGAATAATTCATCGTGTAATTCCTTTATGTTATTAGGCACGTTTGACGTTGCCCAACTACCATTTGACATTTTTCCAGACTTACCTGTATCTGTCAATCTAGCAATATAAGTAAAATTCCCACTTGGTGTTTGGTATTCAATTTCAACACTACTTCTTCCAAATTGAAATTGGATACGATCAAGAGCAATTGGTCTAATTAATCTAAGGAATTTCTCAGAATTACTAGGAGCACTCATTAAGTGTTCTTTAATAAATCCTGTACCCGTATTTCTATTAGCAAACATGTAGCTTTTATATTCATCCGTCCACACCTCAGGATACTTTACGTTTTTAATCTTAACTGCAGTACCAGAACCATTTGAAGAAACGAATTCTTTTGTACTTTCATTCCAATTAAAATCACTGAACTGTTCACCGTCTACATCAATTGCAGGTTGAACATATAGTCCTGTGTTTGTAAATCCAATTCCTACACCTTTTTTCCCAGGTATTAAGTCTTGTGAATCACCAACGTTGAATTCTAAAAATCTCAATACTCCAGAATAAGTAGCATCATATTTAGTAACAACTCCTGCTTTATCAACTTCTAAGCTTCTAAAAATAGGGACATCTTCGTTCCCAATGTTTTTAATTGCTTCTTTTCTGTCTTCAAAGTTTTTCCAATCTTCGCTAGTAGCACGAACAAAACTCATATTTTTATTAATGTCTCTTGTACCTTTAAAGAAAATAGAATTTTCATCATGTCCATTGTATCTGTACTGAAACTCACCTTCAAAACCTTTAGCGATTCTAAGAGCAGATTTAGTAGGATCAGATAATTCATGGATCCAACTTTTGTCAACAAAAACTAAACTTGTCGTTCCTCTTAATTGGATTTCATATTCTGTTCTCAAAGCATTGAAACCTTCATCTGCGTGATCAGAAACCATAGTCACATGACCGTCTTCCTCAAAAGTCATTAAAAAGGTAAAACCACCTAATGCAGATTCTTGAGTAAAATATTGGAATTTCCAACCATCTTTAGCACCTACTAAAAGGTCTTTTAATTCTTTTGCTTGTTCTTGCTCGCGTTCAATAGGATTTTGTGAAAACACACCATCATCACTTTTACAAGAAACAATAGCTCCTGAAATCAAAAGAGATAATACTCCTATATTCAATAATCTTTTCATCATAATTTCTAATTTATAACTCTATATTAAAAATTCCCATTGAGAACATCATTTGTATTCTGTTCAGCACGATCTCTTAATTCCCAGAAATCGGTTCCTACGTGTTCTTGATAATACGATACAACTAAATCAACTTTAGCAAGGATATCAGCTTTAGCACTTGGAGATTTAATTCCAGCTAAAAACTCCTCCCACTCCACTTTAGTCTTCATTAAAATAAAAGAAGCTGTCTCAGCGAAGTCCTCATCGTAATTAGATCGAGCATAAGAAGTTACAAAACCTACTTCATTTGACTCTTCATCATCATACAAATACCAAGAACTTGTATATAAACCTCCTCTTGAAATTGCAGCCCATGCAACACGGTCAAAATCTTTAGTTTGGTTAAGAATGTGAACATACTCATGTTGTACTGTATGAACAAACTGACGAATACTTGCTAAATCATCATGTTTAACATAATCTGTATTAAATAATGTAATACGAGCTCCACCACCTGCTTCTCCCAAAGTGATCGTATTATCATTATTCACATTGTAACTACCGATTAAGTGAAATTGTCTAGGAGCAATTCGCTTCACTAATTTATCACCTTCTGCTGCTGCCTGAGCATAACTGTCTAACCAAATTTTCTTCACCATTTGAAGAGCTGGTTTAACATTTTCTTGCTTAGGAGGGAATAACACTTTATCATAGTAACCAAACGCTTGGTTCCATTTATAAGTGGCAGCAATATTATATGTCTCAGTGTAATTATCGTAAATCCATTGATCTAACTCACCTCTCTTTTCAGGAGTTAAATCAAACCCACTTGGGCCTAGGTCATTATCATTCTCACACCCTACTAAAGCAAGCCCTACAAGTGATAAAAAACCTATTTTCTTTAAATTTTTATATAAATTCATAAGAATCTCTTTTTAATTAATTATTATCGCGGATTAGCTTCTAAACCATTTGAAATAGCCATGTCAGGTAATTGAATTTGACGACGGTAATCGTCTTTTTTCAATACTTCTTCTCTAGCACTTCCCGCAATATTATAGTGAGTAACCTCAATATTAAAACGTTTAACATCAAACCAACGTTGTCCTTCTAAGTGTGAATCTCTTCTTCTCAAATCTACAAGAAAATCCAAATATGCTTTTTGTGAGCTAGATAAATTAGCAGCGTAAAATGGTTCAGTATTTGCTGTTGGAATATAATCCAAAATCATCTTCTCTGTAACCTTTCTTGAAGCCGTATCATCTAAAGTATGTTTCTTAACCCAAGTATTGATCATTGTTAAAGCATCACCTAATTGATTTGCACCAATTAAAGCTTCAATACGATCTAAATACAACATATCATTTGAGAACAATACAATATTTGTATATCTATATCCTGTTTGATTTGTTGGATCTGTAACTTCAAAAGTTCTGTTGAATTTACCTAAACCAATAAACATTTTACTACCTGTATAACCATACTCACCATAATTCCATGATTTTTTATATGGATGTGAATCACTGCTAAACAAATATTCTGTAGCAGCTTTGGTAGTGAACGAATATCTATGCCCCGTATTATATGCTAGACCAGACATAACACTCGAAACTAATAAATTACTTACAGTTTCTGTTTTTGCATATTCTACTTGCGTAATATCTGGACCAACTGACTGATAATAATTGTAATCACGTAAAGATGATCCGTCTAATTTTAAGTCTGCGCTATACTCTAGTGCTTTATTGAAATCACCTTTAAATACATAAAACTTAGTAGCAAACGCTTTAGCAGATGCTAGCGTAAAGTGATATTTTGAAGTTGCATTAGAACGCTCTAAATACTTAATCAAACTCATTCCTTCTTCAATATCAGCATCAATCATATCATATACTTCTTGAACTGTATTTCTCTCATATTTAGGTAGTAATTCTTTTTCAACCACTTTCATATAAGGAACACCTAAATCACTAGAAGCTGTCACAGGATCATAGGCTTTACCAAAAATATTAACTAGCATAAAATGTGCATAAGCTCTAGCGATTAAAGCTTCACCCATATAACCTTTTAACTTTCTTAATTCTTTAGTATTTCCTTTAGTTTCTAAGTCTTCAGCAAGTTTCAAAGCTGACTCATAAGCAGTATTAGCTTGTGATATAGCGTTATAAGAAGAAAACCAAAAAAATGAAGGTGAGTCTTGACTTTCTGAACGAATATTTTCCCAAAAAAATGCTTCTGTATTTGATAAGTTCTCCAAGGTAATATTTTCACTATCCACAGCATTGTCACTCATAATATTAGCAAACTCAAAATGAGTTCCCTTTGCATAAGCCAAAGTCACAACCTCCCCAACTTTTTCAACAGAATCAATTTTCGTTCTGTTATCTGGTGCCTCATCTAAGAAACCACTACAGTTAACAAAAAACAACCCTATTAATAATCCTATTCCAATATTTATTTTTTTCATAATCTAAACAAATTTAAAATCCAACATTTAACGTTAATGTATATTGGCTAGTAACTGGCATTGCTACACCTCCACTTTGGAAGAATTCAGGATCTTGACCATTTAACTTTTTATCTGAATAGATTAACCATGGGTTTGTTGCCATCGCTCTCAAAGAGAAGTTAGTAAATCCAACTTTTTTCTTAAAGTGATCAGGGAATTCATAAGAAACAGAAATATTTTTCAATCTTACGAAATCTCCTTTTGCTATTCTAGCTGTAGAATAGTTATAAGCGTTGTAAGCTACAGCTAAGCTAGAAGCACCATAGTTTCCTAACTGAGTTATGTCTGTAATTACTGGAATGTCAGTTCTATTCTCATCGCCTGCAATCATCCAACGATCGTTCATGTCTTTAGAGAACACATCTAGATCTGAATAAGTCGAAGAGAACATAGGGTTTAATCTAACTTTGTTTCCACCTGAAGCTACAAAGAACAAGTTAACGCTCCAGTTTTTGTATGTGAATGTATTAGAGAAACCTAATGTTTTATTTGGTTCTGAAGAACCTTCATATTTTAAATAATCTGTAATATTTTGAGAATCTTGAAAGTTAGCACCAGTAACATTATCTGTTTCTCCATTCGCCATAATAAAAGTTGGTAAACCTTCATTATTTAATCCTGTAAATTGGTAAGAGTATAAACTGTTACGCGGTTTTCCAACAACGTTTCCACCAATACCTTGAACTAAGTCAATAACTCTTGCTCTATTTTGTAAACTTGTAATTTCTTGTTTAAAAACTGAAGCATTAATTGTAGACGTCCATCTAAAATCTTCTGTTTTGATATTTGTTGTAGTAATACCAAATTCAAGACCTTTTAATTTCATATCTGCGTTATTTCCTAGTTTTTGTTGTTCACCTCCAACACCACTTGTACGAACGATATCAATCAAGTCAAATGCATTTCTTTGGTAAGCATCAAAAGCAATTTGAACTCTGTTATTGAACAATCCTAAATCAAAACCTAAGTTAAGTTCGTATTGCTTTTCCCAAGTCAAATCAGCATTCTGTAAAGCTTCAATTTCCAATCCATTTTCACGATTTCCTTGTAAATTACGGTAAGGAATTATACTTCTATAAATAGCAGCAGAGTTAGTAGCTGGTCCAGCATTAGCAGTTAAACCATAAGAAGCTCTTAATGCTAAATTACTAATTGTCTCATTGTCAATTAAGAATTTCTCTTGTTTTGCATTCCATTTCCCAGCAACAGTCCAAGTTGGCAACCATCTTGAAGATGAAGAATCACCTTGTCTGTTAGATCCGTCATAACGACCTGTTATAGCGATCGTATATCTATTATCAAATGTATATCCAACACGTGAAAAGAAAGCTAATGTACGTTCTCTTTCTTCAGCAAATGTAAAATACTGACCTCCATTATCGATCAATTTTTCTAAAGCAGTCATATTAGGGTAAGAAGTTAACCCTCTATCATACTGAACACCATGAGATAAAAAGTAGTCATTACTACGATTTACAACTCTCATCTCAGTACCACCAAATACATCAAGTTCATGTTTCTCATTAAACACGTCATTGTATGTAAAACTGTTTCTCAAATAGAATGACGTTAAGTCATTTGTAAAGTTTCTACGCATACCTCCATTAGGCATAACAGCAACTCCAGGTTTATTTGGATCGTTTGGATCTTTATATAAGTAAATATTTTGATCTCTTTCTACCGTATTAGTCGCAGCATTGTAAGCAGCAATTACGTTAGATGTTTCTGTCAAACTGTGTACGCGCTTTGTTGCAGCATAACGAGCAGCTCCATTCAAATTATACGTTACTTTAGGAGAAATCTTGTAATCCGCATCAATTTGAAAACGAATATCTTTTACATCAATATCCATATAGTTAGATTCTAACTCATTTAAAATATTGAAATCCGCCCAGTTACTTCTGTGATATTCATATTCACCATTATCTGTATAAGGACGTAATGTTCTACTTGTGTTTAACGCGTAGCTAAATGGGTTAATATCAAAATCACGAGATACTGCTCCATTTACAACGTCAACTTCTCCATCATATGTACCAGGCGCTTTTTGATCACGCACCGATCCATTTACTGAAAGAGCTAAAGTAAATTTATCATTGATAAAGAATGTATTCTTTAAGTTCATTGTCAAACGATGAACTTTATCAGCAACTGTCCATCCTGGATCAGCAAAATATCCAACTGAAGCAAAGTATGCATTATTCTTACCACCTCCAGAGAAACTCAATGAGTGACTTTGAGAAATTGCAGGTCTAAACAACGTTTTAAACCAATTTGTATTAGCTAACTCATGCTTTTGTAAGAATGTGTTTTTCCCTTGTCTATCATTGATGTATTGAAACTTATCCTCTTCTGAGTCATAGTTATTTACTCCTCTATAGTACATATTATAAACACCACCATATCTTCCATTCAATGAATTCGGATAAGTAATGTGTCCTTTGCGTTCTAATTCTTGGTAAACATCCATTGTTTTTTGAGAATTCATAATATCGTAACGTCCATAGTTAGGAACTGTACGAACAGTATTCTCCATTGAATATGAAATAGCTAAAGGACTTTCTTTACGACCTGATTTTGTAGTAATAACCACAACCCCATTCATCGCACGAGACCCATAGATAGCAGTAGCAGAAGCATCTTTTAAGATATCGATACTTTGAACATCATCCGCGTTTAATCCCGCGATTGCAGAACTCAATAACGTTTCTGAGTTACCAGAAGCTAAATCTTCGAAAGACACGTTTACGATATCTTCTTGTACCACACCGTCAATAACCCATAAAGGTTTTGTATCTCCCATAATAGAAGAAGCACCACGTACAGTAATTTTAGGAGCAGCTCCGAAAGTACCTGTAACGTTTTGTACCGTAACACCCGCAGCTTTTCCTTCGATCATTCTACTTACATCTGTAACACCATCAACTTTTAACTCTTTAGCTTCGATACGACTAACCGCACCCGCTTCTTTACGTTTTGATAAAGTTTGGTAACCTGTGTTAATTACCACTTCTTGCATCACTGCGCTGTCGTCCTTTAAAAGAACATTTACAACACTAGCTTTACCAACTTTTTTCTCAACTGTAACTGTCCCTACAAACTGGAATACTAAAACAGCATTCTCGTCTTTTACGTTAATAGAGTAGTTACCGTCGAAGTCGGTACCAACACCCTCTTGGGTTCCTTTAATTAACACACTAGCTCCTGGTAGACCTAACCCATCTTCACCAGTAACTTGTCCTGTAACCTTTCTACTTTGTGCAAACCCCTCATTTACCATTAGTAAGGCGGCTATAACAAAGAAGAAATGAAGTACAATTTTCCTCATGTTTTATTAATTTTAAATTGTTTAACAAACAAATAACAAAAAATCGACATATGCTAATTTTATGTTATTTTTTTACAATCTGAAAAAGTTAAAAAATGTACCGCCTTGTTTTGCAAGCAATTAGATAAGCACCTCTTAAAACCCAATCACAGCATGCAATATACAGCTTATCACAGCGAATAACAAAGTCTTAAAATATTGCACTATACATAAAAAAAAGGAGTTAACAAAACCAAAAGAAATACAAGTATCAAATAAAAACAGAAATTAAGTTAACAATAACTATAAAAAATATTAGAGCTACCTATTTTTCTTAAAAAAACATTTAACTAAAATCAAACCTTATAGTATAAATATCAAAGATTACGCAAGGACAAAAAAAAAGAGATCGGCGCTTGCCAATCTCTTTTTTGTATGTACAAAGGTAGTAAACCTTATTTTCCTTGATTTTTCAACAAATCTCTGATTTCCGCCAACAAGTCTTCTTGTGTTGGTGCTGGTGGTCCCGCTGGTGCTGGTTCTGCAGCAGCAGCTTCTTTCTTTCTCAATTGGTTAATTCCCTTTACCATGATAAATACACACAGCGCTAACAACGTAAAGTTGATTACTTCTGTAATAAAATTACCATAAGCAAAAATAACATTCCCATCAATCCCTCTTGCTGCATCTAAGGCCGCACCGTCAGGAGCCTCTCCTTTTAATACTACATACATATTAGTGAAATCTGGTGTTCCTATAATTGCAGAAACTATAGGCATAATAACATCATTCACGATACTGGTAACGATCTTACCAAATGCCCCTCCAATGATAACCCCTACTGCTAGGTCCATTACATTGCCTTTTACAGCAAATTCTTTAAATTCTTTTAAAAATCCCATAGTTAAATTTTTATTGATTGTTTTTAACAAAAATACTTATTTTATTCTAAAAAAAACTTTTTTTTACTCTTCAAAGAAAATTCTTTTAACTCTTTGAGATACACTTGTTATAATCTCGTATGGAATTGTTTCTATCGCTCTTGCAATAATCGTTGTTGGAAGTTTTTCTCCAAAAATCACCACTTCATCTCCTTCTTTGCAATCTATTTGCGTTACATCAACCATCAACATATCCATACAGATCGAACCGGTTATTGGTGCTTTTTGATTGTGAATTAAAACGTAGCCTCCTTTACTTCCCCATAAACGGTGCACACCATCAGCATATCCTATAGGGACTGTGGCTATTTTAGTTGGTTGAACAGCTCGAAAACGACGTCCATATCCCACACTCTCTCCTACTTCAATTTCTTTTACTTGCATGATACGCGTCTTCAATGTGCCGACATTTTGGAGACTCATCATTTCCTCTACGTCATTTCCTATTCCGTACAATCCAATACCTAATCGAACCATATCCATTTGATAAGCTGAAAAATTATAAATGCCCGACGTATTCAAGATGTGTAAAAGTGGTTTACTAGGTAATTGCTCCTTAATATAGGTACTATTTTTTTGAAAGTGCTTAATTTGCTCCAACGTAAAATCCTTATACTCCTCCATATCACTAGACGACAAATGGGAAAAGATAGACTTTACTTCTAAGGCATTGGTGTGCTTTAAAATCGCAATCAATTCATCCAGCTCTTCCGTCGAAAAGCCATGACGATGCATGCCTGTTTCTACCTTAATATGTATCGGATATTGATAGGCATTTTTTTCGCGTACAAGTTGAAGAAAGGCACGTAGTTCTCGGATCGAATAAATCTCTGGTTCTAAATCGTACGCCAACATCGCAGAAAAAGCGCCAATCTCAGGATTCATCACAATAATATTCATTTTAATTCCCGCTTTTCGCAAGGCAATTCCCTCGTCTGCAAATGCAACACCTAAATAGCTCACTTTTTCGTGTTCTAACAACTTGGCAATTTCAACACTACCGTGTCCATAGCCAAAAGCCTTAACCATGACCATAGTCTTTGTTTCTGCTTTGAGTTTAGAACGGTAAAAGTTTAAATTATTTCGAATAGCGGTTAGGTTAATTTCCAATACAGTTTCATGGGTCTTTTCCTCTAATAAGCTGACTATTTTATCGAAGCGAAACCCTCTAGCACCTTTGACTAAAATAGCTTCCTCTTTAAATTCATCTACCCCTACTTTCTGTAAGAATTCATCCGTGGAAGAAAATGATCGCACCGCAGGAGAATCGCTCATATACTGACTAATCTCTTCGCCAATACAAATTACTTTTCCAATGCGATAGCTGATCAACAATTGTTTAACTTGTTGATACAATTCAGCAGGCGCTAACCCACTGTGAAAAATATCAGATAGGACAACTGTCTTATTGGGATTACTGCGATGTTTTTCCAAGAAATCTAAAGCAATACGCAGGGATTGAAAATCGGAGCTATAGGCATCGTCTATAATAGAACAATTGTTTATTCCCGTTTTCACTTGTAAACGCAACTCAACCTCATATAGTTTTTTGATCCGCGTTTGTATTGTTTCAATACTGTATTGCAGAAGGAGCATCGTCAAAATACAAGTCATGCAATTTTTCACTGCAAAGGGAGCTACAAAAGGGAGCTCTACGGTAAACGTTTCTACCTTATTATATATAAGCGTTAATTGATTGGCTTGTACTTGACCGTATAAATCTGCTTCTAAGTCAGTTAAACTCCAACTTATATACTTAGAAGTAGCAGGTACAGCCGCCAGAATGCGATCGTCTTTTTCGCCTATTATCGTGGGTGTATGCGTGAACAACTGCATCTTTTCACGAATCTTTTGCTCTTCACTCGCGAAACCATCTTGATGCTCACTTGTAATAGCCGTGAGAATACCGATTGTCGGTTGTACAATGGGCTGTAAAAATTTCATTTCATCAACCGTCGAGATTCCCACTTCAAACAAACCAAGCGTATGTTGTTCCGTCATGCCGAAAATCGACAACGGAACTCCTGTTTGTGAATTGTAACTCTTCGGACTTTTAATGATGGAATACTCTTTACTCAGCAAGAAATTCAACCATTCTTTCACTACCGTTTTTCCTCTACTTCCAGTAATGCCGATAACGGGAATATCAAATTTAGCCCTATTCCAAGTAGCTGCTTGCTGCAAGGCGTGTAACGTATTTTGAACGACAAAAAACGTTACCCCTTCTTGCGCTATAATTTTTGTCCGATCTGACACTACAAAATAGCGTATCCCCAACTGAATCAATTCGTTGATATACGCATGACCATTGTGATTTTGCCCAACTAATGCAAAGAATAAAGTTGTATGATCATTAGACAGACTTCTACTGTCAACAGAAACGCGGTTAATTTCGAAATGCGTCTCCCCTATATTTCCAACTACCTCAGCCTGTAAATAAGCAGTGAAGTTCGCAGTATCAATATTCATTCGTTTGCCTTTATTTAGTTAGACACAAAGGTAAAAAGAGTCGATCTTTTGATCGCTATAAATTACATTTAATATAAGCCCAACCTTCTTCTTGTTTTTCTATAATTGCTATTAAGCCTGATGGAACGTATGCAACATGCTCAAAAATATCAGCTTTGTCTATTTTTCTCACGCGAATTGTATTTTCGCAAGCAAAGAACTGAACTCCTTTTTGCATCGCTTGTTTTAGGGCATCGCCCACCATTGTTTTTGTTTTTCGCACCATACCGATTGCGGGTCCATGAACTACTACATGGATTTCAACATCTTCGCCCCAGTGGTTGCGCACATTCGTTACATAGGTCATTAATGCGTTTTGCTCATTGATATTTTCTGTATTCATCTGAAAAACAACTCTATGTTTCTTTCCTGTATTCATAATTGTACTCGTTTAGTTTTTGTTTTTTGTTGATTAATTATAAAGCTACTAAATCCTTTTTCATTATCCGATACTTTCCTTTGTTTTTTATAACATTTATACCCCTATTTTCTAGAATTATCCTTTAATGTATCAAAAGTTACTGTACAGCTATAAAATAAGGGAGATATTTGTTTCATATAAATTAATAGACTTAGTATGATGCACTGGATTTACGAACCTTGGCCTTGGTATATTGGTGGTATTTTTATCGCTACAACATTAGTATTACTCCTTTTCATGGGGAAAACTTTTGGTTTTTCTTCCAATTTACGAACGATGTGTTCGATGATGGGCGCAGGAAAAACCTGTGATTTTTTCTGTTTCAATTGGAAAGCCCAAACGTGGAACTTGCTCTTCCTAGTAGGAACAATACTTGGCGGATTTATTGCCTATCACTTTTTAAGTATAGAGGGAGCAGCCATCCCTTTGGGAGAATCTACCATTCAGAAATTACGTGACTTAGGTATTGAGAGTGCTGGTCAGGCTTATGTTCCCACAGAACTCTTCGGTGGAGAGGCTTTTTCTTCTTTCAAAACCATTGTTTTACTCCTTCTTGCCGGTTTTTTTGTTGGTTTTGGATCGAGATATGCAGGTGGATGTACTTCTGGACATGCCATCACTGGGTTGAGTAACTTTCAATTACCCTCACTCATCGCCGTTATCGGTTTTTTTATTGGTGGATTAATCATGGTACACCTTATTTTTCCCTTCCTATTTTAATTGAAACACTATGAAAAAATTAGCTTATTTATTGGTCGGTATGTTATTTGGCATTGGCATGTTCAAGTCAGGTGCAGCCTCTTGGTTTAGAATTTATGAAATGTTTCACTTTGACAGCTTCCACATGTATGGAATCATGGGAACTGCGCTAACACTTGCTGTACTTGCTACACTCTATATCAAGAAAAAAAACAGCAACGATTTTTCAGGTAATCCCATTGTTTTCACTCCAAAAGAAAAAAGTATTCCCCGTTACTTAATTGGCGGTACATTTTTTGGTCTGGGATGGGCTCTAGGTGGCGCTTGCCCTGGTCCGATGTTCGCCTTGCTTGGCGCGGGTTTTTATCCGATTATCATTGCCATTATCGGCGCATTGTTAGGTACTTGGTGCTATGGACTGATAAAAAAATGGTTGCCCCATTAAAAAAAAAGCGTAGTTCTGCTTCATTTTTTGATACATAAAAGCATTTAGACTATCTTTAATTCCAAACAACTAGATACGTTAGTATGGGACATATTATTAAAGAGAAATATCGAAATCTTTTTGAAGCAAAATTGCTAGATGAAATCATTGAAGTCTCTACAATTAAAGACTTTACAGAAGGTGAGCGCCTAATGGAAATCGGCGAATACATCAAAAAAATTCCTCTTTTATTAGCTGGAGCGATTAAAATTATTCGCGAAGACCAAAAAGAGGGAGAGATTGTACTGTATTACATCGAAGAAGGTGATACTTGCGCAATGACCTTAACTTGCTGTTTGGGTGAAACAAAGAGCCAAGTGCGCTCTATTGCCGAGAAAGATGGAAGTGTAATCTTAGTTCCCGTTGGTAAAATGGACGATTGGCTTGTTCGCTATAAGAGTTGGCGCAATTTTGTATTGAATAGCTACAACAACAGAATGAACGAGATGTTATCTGCTATTGACAGCTTGGCTTTTATGAATATGGAAGAGCGTTTGTGTAAATTATTGCAAGATAAAGCTAAAATATACAACAGCAAATTCATCCACAACACCCACCAAGAACTCGCTGAAGAACTCAATACGTCGAGAGTCGTGATCTCTCGTATTTTAAAAACCTTAGAAAATCAAGGCATCATTCGCCTCAACAGAAAATACATTGAATTGCTCAAAAACTAATGGCTTATGGAGGTAGAAATTATCGGGTATAGTCTAGCACTTTTAGTGGGAATTTCACTGGGCTTAGTTGGCAGTGGAGGATCTATACTAACGGTTCCTATTTTGGTCTATATCCTAAAAATAGAACCTTTTTTGGCAACGGCCTACTCTCTTTTTATCGTAGGATCAACAGCCCTAGTAGGCGGAATACAAAACGCAATCAAGCGCAAAGTAAATTACAAACTAGTCTTGCTCTTTGGAATTCCATCGCTACTAGCGGTATATGCAATGCGCGCTTTTGTATTGCCTTTAGTGCCTGACACCTTCAACCTTGGATCTATTTCTCTTTCGAAGAATGTAGTCCTTATGGTCCTTTTTGCCCTAGTAATGTTCGCCTCTTCCGTGAAGATGATTCGCCCCAAAACCATTACACCCCATCAGCATGAACCGCAACAAAGTAGATTAATTCTCCAAGGCGTTTTGATCGGTATTGTAGCGGGTACCGTAGGTGCAGGTGGTGGTTTTTTAATCATTCCCGCCTTGGTCTTATTTGCCAACAGCAACATGAAGGAAGCCGTGGCGACCTCCTTGTTTATCGTGGCGATCCAATCGCTCGTCGGTTTTTTAGGTGACCTAAACAACCCCTTGATTGACTGGAATCTACTGTTAACCTTTAGCGCCATTTCGGTCGCTGGGATCTTCTTGGGCATATTCCTTACGCGTTATATCCCAGACAACAACTTAAAAAAAGGCTTTGGTTATTTTGTACTCCTCATGGCCTTATACATATTCAGCAAAGAAGTGTTTTTTTAGTTTGTAACCTAAGTTACAGCACAAGTCAAAACATCTTCTTACTTTTACTAATCAATAAAATAAACAAGACTTATGAAGATAGAACAAATTTATACGGGATGTTTAGCACAAGGTGCTTACTATATAGAGAGCAATGGAGAAGTTGCTATTATCGACCCTTTACGCGAAGTACAACAGTACGTGGACAAAGCAGATAAGGATCAAGCGAAGATTAAGTACATTTTCGAAACGCATTTTCATGCGGATTTCGTTAGTGGACACGTAACGTTAGCAGAAAAAACGGGCGCACCTATTGTATATGGTCCAAATGCCAACCCGACATTTAAAGCACATATTGCTCAAGATAACGAAGTGTTTCAATTGGGAAATATCACCATTACGGCCTTGCATACTCCAGGTCATACGATGGAGAGTACAACCTATTTATTAAAGGATGAAAACGGCAAAGATCACGCTATTTTCACTGGTGATACTTTATTTTTAGGCGATGTAGGTCGTCCTGATTTAGCACAAAAAGCAGCTAGCTTAACGCAAGAACAATTAGCCGCTACTTTATACCACAGTTTACGCGATAAAATCATGCCATTAGCGGATGATGTTATTGTGTATCCAGCACACGGCGCGGGATCTGCTTGTGGAAAAAACTTGAGTAAAGAAACCGTTGGAACCTTAGGAGATCAAAAACAAACCAATTACGCTTTACGTGCAGATATGACGGAAGCTGAATTTGTCAAAGAAGTAACAGATGGCTTACTTCCTCCTCCTGCTTATTTCCCATTAAACGTAAAGCTCAATAAAGAAGGGTACGACAACGTAGAAAATATCATTCAAAAAAACCAAGCCCTACAGCCCAATGATTTCGAAGTGTTAGCAGAAGAATCTGGTGCTTTACTACTCGATGTTCGTGCAGCAGCTGACTTTGCCCAAGGCCATATTCCGGGATCTATATTCATTGGTTTGGATGGGCAATTTGCTCCTTGGGTAGGTGCGCTAATTACAGATATCCAACAACCCATCTTGATTATCGCTCCGGAAGGTCGTGAACAAGAATGTATCATCCGCTTATCTAGAGTAGGGTATGACAATTCACTTGGCTACTTAGCAGGTGGGTTTGACGCATGGAAAAACGCAGGTAAAGAATATGACACCATCCAACAAGTAACAGCTAGTGAGTTAGAAACAGCGATGAATACTGAAGATATCACCATTTTTGACGTGAGAAAACAAGGAGAATTCAATGCTTCACACATTCAATACAAAAATCTAAATCACACCCCACTAGATTTCTTAAATGATCATTTAGCAACATTCCCTACAACAGGAAACTTCTATATTCACTGTGCAGGTGGATATCGTTCGCTCATTGCTGCTTCTATTTTGAAGGCTAGAGGATATCACAACATGATTGACGTTATTGGTGGATTTGGAGCAATCAAAAACACGGGAATTGCATTAGAAGACAACAGCTGTACTTCTACCTGTTCTTCTAATTTAAAATAAAAGACATGACAAAGTTTGAAGCGTTAATTCAATCAGATCAATTTGTATTGGTCGACTTTTTCGCTACCTGGTGTGGACCTTGTCAAATGCAAGCCCCAGTTTTGGAAGAAGTAAAAGCAACTTTAAAAGAGGCGATTACTATTATCAAAATTGACGTGGATAAAAATCAAGCGATAACCGCACAATACAGTACACAATACAACATGAGAGGTGTTCCTACCTTGATGTTGTTTAGACAAGGAAAGCTCTTGTGGAAACAGTCGGGATATACAGATAAACAAACGTTGCTGTATCAATTTGATCAGTTTAAAGACAAGTATTAAGCACGCTATTTCTTGTCTGATGAAAAAGCAAACGAAGCACTTCGCCTAAACGAAGTGCTTTTTTTTGTACGTTTTTTAACATATTTACAACGCTACATCGGTAACAATTATAAAAAATAGCGACCTATCTCTTATAGAATTAAATCTCCAACAGGAGACTTAGCTATAGCTAATGATAACACATCACAATCAATCTAGATGAAAAGAATTTTTTACACCCTTGTACTGGCGAGTGCGATTGGTTTCACCAATTTTACAATCGCACAACAGAAAAGCAAAGCGACTTTTGTTACCCAAGTTGAAGACATTAAAGAATACAAACTCAGCAATGGACTTCAAGTTTTATTACTTCCAGATGCTTCCCAAAACAACGTAGTGGTAAACATTGTTTACAAAGTGGGTTCTAAGCACGAAGGGTACGGAGAAAAAGGGATGGCTCACTTATTAGAGCACATGCTTTTTAAGAGCACTAAAAACTTAGGAGACATCAAAAAAATGCTTTCGGATAAAGGAGGTGCAGCAAATGGAACAACGTATTACGATAGAACGAATTACTATGAGATTTTCCCTGCTACAGACGAGAATTTAGCCTGGGCTTTAGAAATGGAGGCCGATCGCATGGTCAATGCCACCATTCTTCAAGAGGACTTAGACAAGGAGTTCTCCGTCGTACGCAATGAGTTTGAGATTGGAGAAAATGATCCAACTAGTGTATTACTGGAACGCACGGCGAATACGGCCTACTTATGGCACAACTACGGCTTGAGTACTATTGGATCTAAAGAAGATATTGAGCGCGTAAAAACACCTCAACTTAGACGCTTTTACGAAAAATACTACCAACCAGACAATGCTGTACTAGTGGTAGCTGGAAAATTTGAAGAACAAAAAGCAATCGAGTATATCGAGCAATACTTTGCTGTAATTCCAAGACCAACACGTATATTAGATGAAATCTTAACGGTAGAACCGGCTCAAGATGGTGAAAAATACATTGAAGTAAAGCGCAGTGGAGATAGCAAACACATTCAAATGTTATACCATACTGCTTCTTATGCGGATAAAGATTTCGCCGCTTTAGAAGCACTAGAGTATATTTTAAACAACGATCCATCGGGGTATTTACACCAAGCGCTAGTTGAAACACAAAAAGTCTCTTCGCTTTGGGCTTATAGTCCTACTGTACGAGATGCTAGTTTTATGTTGTTTAACTTTGACGTGCCAAATGACAAGGATCAATTAACTACGTTAACCGACATTAAAACCGAAGTAGCAAAAATTGCCGACATTCAATATACGCAAGCAGACTTAGATCGCGCAAAGACAAGTTTGCTTAAAGATATCGAGGCTCTTCAAAACAACACCATTGAAACGGCGATTAACTTAACTGAAATCATCGGCTCTGGCGACTATCGTTTAGCTTTCTTACACCGTGATAACATTGAAAACCTAACGGTAGAAGATATCAAACGCGTAGCGAATAGATACTTTAAAGACAACAACAGAACCATTGGTTTATTTATTCCAACCAAAGATGAAGTTCGCGTAAAACCAGATGAATTCTTAAATTCTGATATTGAGCATTTAGTAAAAGAGTACAAAGGAAAAGAAACGTCTCACGATATTAGAGCTTTTGCACCAACGATTGCCAACTTAGAGCAGAACTATACCACTGGTCAATTGAGCAATGGAATGAAATACGGCATTATTGACAAAGATCTAAAAGGAGAAAAAGTCACTATTTTTGCACAAATTCCAGTTGGAAACCAAAAAGATTTACTCCACAAACAATACATTGGAAGTTTTACTGCTAATTTGTTGACCACCGGGACAACAACAAGATCAAAACAAGAAATCCAGGACCAATTGGATCAATTAAAATCAAGCCTTAGTATTCGTTTCTCAGGTCAACACATTTTAATTTCAGTTTCTTCTTATCGCAATACAATCAAAGAAACCATGGATATTTTAAACGATGTATTGAAGAATCCTGTATTTCCTGAAAGTGAATTGACTAAATTAAAATTAGAACACATTACCTATTTGGAGGGTACTTTAAATGATCCGGAACAACTTGCTTTTACTAAACTAGCACAAGCGACCTCAAACGAAGAGAAGGGCAGTATTTTTTATGCTTCTTCTACACAAGAAGATATTGATGGAGCAAAAGCTGTTACCACACAAGACATCAAAGAGTTCTACGCAAAATTCTTTGGTTCCAACAATGGAGTTGCAACGGTCTTAGGTATGGAAAACCAAGAAGAAGCCAAAGGATTATTGGAGCATGTTTTAGGAGATTGGAACAACAACGCCCCCTTTGAAAGAGCGTATCCTACTTTCTTTGAAACCAAAAAAGGAAAGGAAATTACCCTTACACCAGACAAAGAGAATGCTGCAGCTGTTGGACAATTAAATTTCCAAATGAATAAATCAAACCCGGATTATGCTGCCTTAACGCTTGCAAACGAAGTCATGGGTGGTGGATTTATGACGGCTCGTATTCCACAAAGACTACGTGAAAAAGAAGGAATTAGCTATGGAGCAGGTACGAATTTAACTGTACCGAATAATCCGAAAAGCAACACTGCAAGTTGGATGATTTTCGCCTTCTTAAATCCAACAAAGCAAGGAGAAGTCGAAACTGCGATCAAGGAGGAGTTTACAAAACTAGTTGCCGATGGAATTACAGAAGAAGAGCTAAAAGCAAATAAAATAAGTTGGAAGAGCAGTAGACAAGCAGCGCTTGGCAATGATAACTACTTGCTTTCCTTGTCAAATTTATATTTGACATTCGACATTCCATTCAGCGATTTCGACAAGTTAAATGCTGATATTGAGAAACTAACCGTAAAACAAGTGAATGCTGCAATTAATAAATACTTGCAACCTTCGAAATTCACCACCATTTACGTGGGTGATTTTAAAACAAAATAGACGTACTAAAAGAGGGTGTCCCAAAAGGTGACACCCTCTTTTTTTTACGTCTTGTTCCATCTTGAAATAGCAGAATCTAAAAGCTATAGTCAAGGTACATATAGGTTTCCTTTTGGATGCCTCAGCAATACCTCCAGTGTGAGTCCATAGTGCCTCTATTGAAAACTTAGTTTTAATGGACTCACTATGGACTCACCATGGACTCACTATGGATACACCCCGAACAAGAGTACTCTAATCCCCATCGAACGGTACCACTAGAGTTGCGAATCCTCCCTCCTACAGTATTGTTTAACAACTAAAATCTACACTTGTCCTTCCAGCCAAATAAAGAAGGTGTTTCGCTCCTTTTGACAAGTACACTTCGATTTGCTTTTGTTCGTAATGCTCAGAAGTATCAAAAATAAAGTCCAAATTTCCATCTCCATCTAAATCGCCCACAAACAGTACTTTTACAAACGTATCATTGAAATGGGGGATATCTAACACCAATTGCTCATCACCGCCATCCACACTCAAATATAATTTATAGTCCTCAAATAATTTAAAGGCCTTTTCCCGCCCTGAATCATCCACATAAAGATAAGTATCCATTTGTTTGCCTTCTGCTCTTAAAACGTATGTTTTACCCTTAAAAACATAGTTCTGTGGTGCTTCTGGCCAAAGAGGTTGTTCTTTGGTGCTTAATACTTCTTTTTAAACAAAAAAAAAGACTATCTCAAGTTGAGATAGTCTTTTATCTTGCGGCGAATTCGCCTTAGTCATTTAATTTTAATACAGCCATAAACGCCTCTTGTGGAATCTCTACGTTTCCTACTTGACGCATGCGTTTCTTTCCTGCTTTTTGTTTTTCCAATAATTTACGTTTACGAGAGATATCCCCTCCGTAACATTTTGCTGTAACGTCTTTACGCAAGGCTTTTACCGTTTCACGGGCAATTACTTTTACTCCGATAGCAGCCTGAATTGGAATATCAAACTGTTGACGTGGGATCAATTCTTTCAATTTCTCACACATTTTCTTCCCAATATGGTAAGCGTTATCAGCGTGCATTAGTGCCGACAAGGCATCTACTACGTTTGCGTTCAACATCACGTCTACTTTTACTAAGTTCGACGTACGCATTCCAATTGGCGAATAATCAAACGAAGCATATCCTTTAGATACTGTTTTTAAGCGATCGTAGAAATCGAATACAATCTCAGCCAAAGGCATGTCAAACATCAATTCTACACGGTCTTCCGTTAAGTACGTTTGATTGGTAATAATTCCGCGTTTTTCTATACACAAACTCATTACTGGTCCCACGAAATCCGCTTTTGTAATGATCGTTGCTTTGATATACGGTTCTTCTACGCGTTCTAATTTTGAAGGTTCAGGTAAGTCCGAAGGGTTGTTAACCACAATTGGCGTTTCCGGATCTTTCTTGGTATACGCTAAGTAAGACACGTTGGGAACGGTTGTAATTACCGTCATGTTAAACTCGCGTTCTAAGCGCTCTTGAATAATCTCCATGTGCAACATTCCCAAGAACCCACAACGGAAACCAAATCCTAAAGCAGCCGAACTCTCCGCAGCAAATACCAAAGAAGCATCGTTTAACTGCAATTTCTCCATCGAGTTACGCAATTCTTCGTAATCTTCTGTATCTACAGGATAAATACCAGCAAATACCATTGGTTTTACGTTTTCGAATCCTTCAATCATATTTTGTGTAGGCACTTTAGCATCTGTAATCGTATCCCCAACTTTTACTTCTCTTGCTTCTTTAATACCCGAGATTAAGTAGCCTACGTCTCCACTTGAGATCACTTGTTTCGGTACTTGATTCAACTTTAAAGTACCAATTTCATCCGCGAAGTACTCTTTACCAGTAGCCATAAATTTAATCTTCTGTCCTTTTGTAATTTTTCCATTGATTACACGGAAAATTACTTCAATTCCTCTAAACGGATTGTATACAGAGTCAAAGATAAGGGCCTGTAACGGCTCTTCTACATTTCCTTTTGGCGCTGGTACTCTTTCAATAATCGCTGATAATATTTCTTCTACTCCTAGCCCTGTTTTACCAGAAGCAGGAATAATTTCTTCGTAATCACAACCCAATAGATCAACAATGTCATCGCTTACCTCTTCTGGGTTAGCACTTGGCAAGTCAATTTTATTTAAAACAGGAATAATTGTCAAATCATTCTCTAAAGCTAAATAAAGGTTTGAGATTGTTTGCGCTTGAATACTCTGTGCAGCATCAACAATCAACAACGCACCTTCACATGCGGCAATAGATCTAGAAACTTCGTAAGAGAAATCTACGTGTCCTGGTGTGTCAATTAAGTTTAATATATATTTCTCGCCTTTGTATTCATACTCCATCTGGATCGCATGAGATTTAATTGTAATCCCTCTCTCACGTTCCAAATCCATACTATCCAAAAGCTGATTTTGTTGCTCACGTGCACTCACCGTTTGCGTAGCATCTAACAAACGATCTGCTAACGTACTCTTTCCATGGTCAATGTGAGCAATAATACAAAAGTTTCTAATGTTCTTCATCTTGGTTATATCCATTATTATAAGATCAATAAAGTAAAAAAGTCAGAAGAAATAGGACTTCTTATCCCCGTGATCTAAGTTGTAAGACTTTCGTTTTATTTTAATTACAAACAATACGCCTATATTTTGCAAATATACTTTAAAGTTTGAATTTTTAGACGAGATATTCACTTTTAATCTGTAGAAAATAATTGATTTTTTTCTTTTTCTACTTCTTATGAAAGAGGAATGCGCTTATAAAAATAATAAATACCGCTCGCTTGCGGTAAGATTACTCCAGGTGTTTTCGTTTACTACAAAGATTTTCCGTACTTTAGGGTTCAAAATTTATGTGATTATGAAAAAGTATTTCCCCGTTTTTTTGTTGGTTTTTTCCTCCTTAACAAGCTGTAGTCAAAAGAGTGATCTTGTTCAAGATTACGCGACACTTCCGCCCTATTTAAAAGAGGTTTCCGGTATGTCTTTCGACGCCGAATCCCATTCTTTTTGGGTACTACAAGACAGTGGCAACAAAAGCGAGCTCTATCAATTAGATTCATTGGGTCAAGTGATGCACACCTTAAAAGTAAAAGACCAAATAAACAATGATTGGGAAGAATTAGCTTCAGATCCTGCTGGCAATTTATATATTGGTGATTTTGGCAATAACAAAAACACGCGTAGAAACTTACAAATCCTCAAAATTAACAAAGATCAGCTCAGCGCGACAGAGGCAGAAGTGGATTATGCCATCACCTTTGATTATCCAGAACAAAGTGAATTCCCTCCGAAATCCACTAAGCTTTTCTATGATGCGGAGGCCTTTTTTTACTATGACGATTACTTTTATCTTTTCACAAAGAACCGAAGTAAAGCTTTTGACGGAACGTCTTTAGTCTATAAAATCCCAAACAAGGCAGGGCATCATCAAGCGGAATACGTGCAAACCTTTAGAGGCTGTAATGTTTACAAACACTGTGCGATAACAGGAGCTGCAATTAGTCCAGATCAAAAGACGTTTGTCTTATTGTCTCACACTAAATTATGGATCATAGACAACTTCAATCCCAATGCTATTTTAGATGGTAAAATTGAGGAGCACAAACTACATCATGACACACAAAAAGAAGCTGTCACCTTTGGAGATGACAGCACGCTTTATATTGCAGATGAAGTAAAGAAGAAATCAGGGGGTAAAATCTACAAAGTAGACCTCAACCAATTAAAACCCAAATCCTAAACCAAAGACAAATCGACCTCCGTCTTTGCTGTAAAAATAAGAACAATGCAGGGTAGCTTGCTCAATGGCATTTACCCATAAACCAGCTCCATAGGCATTATGCCATTTGGAAGAGCTTTCTTGTGGTGTCCACACACGTCCGTAGTCAAATCCGGCATATACCCCATAAGACATCGGGATGAATCCTGCGGTAAATTCTCCTGCATTAAAGCGCAAATCAGTCGTTTGAACAAACGATGTTTTTCCCGTAAAACGCTCGGGTCTAAATCCTCTTAAATTGGTATTCCCACCAATTGTTGATCCGTGATAAAAGTCGTAATTCGAGTTAAATCTCGTTTGGTAGGTAAAATTTGTAGCAAGAATTAAACGTTCACTTCGCTCTAAATAATGAGCAAAACTCACTTTCGCATCTAAGAAAGGGAAATTTTGCTTGCTATCTCCTAGGTTGGTTCTCCATCCCATTGTAGCATGAAAAGCAAAACCTTTGGATGGATTAGCGGTATTGTTGTATTGCTGAAAATCATACGTTGCTTGAAGCGTGGCGTATTGTTGAAAATCAAACACTTTTTGATCCACCAAATTGGAACTACTCGTGATAAAGCGATTCGCTTTATCCTGTACTTTCATCGCTTTGTACTCTACATTTACTTCAAATGAATCTCCGTTTTTTCCATCAAATTTATACCCTGGTGCTACAGTATAGCTTTCAATTCGCACTCTTTTATATTCATCTCCCATTTCTTTGTCGAAATAATGAGTTTCATTTCCAATTCCGTAGTAGTTCACTGCAAAATTCGGGCTTGTTGCTCTAGCGTTCAAAGTGAACCCCCAGTTGTTTGTTGCATTGGGGAAATGACCTGCATATTCCGCTTCTACTCCTTGGGTATTAAAAGAATAAAACCCCTTTAACGTGTGTTGAGCAGCATAAGGATCTTGTACAAACTTTAGGCGTTTTGAAGAATATAAAAACCCTAGTTTTACGCCATCTTCCGGATTATACCCTACATTGGGCAACAACATATTCACCGTTAACGGTAATTTCTCATAGTTGAAGTTATTTAAATCGTAGTGATTAGTAAAGTAATGCTTCGCTTTTTTACTTCCTTCTATCAATTCATTCTGCTTATCTGCATAATCGTAAACCACCACATGCTTGGGTTGATCTAGCTGAAAAGTATCTTTGTTTTTCCCTCCAATCAGACGCAATTTAATCTTCGCCTTCTTACTTCCTTCCACGATAAACGTATCTTCATCATTTAATCCATAAATCCAAATCTCTTTGGTCTCGCGAGGATCATACGTTTTTTCAAAAACCGTTTCTTGTCCTGCTTTTTTATCTCGTAGTTGAGTTAGCTCTACCGAGCCATCGTCATTTCTAAGAAGTTTAAAAACATCTTTTTTATCCGTACCAGATAGCACGACATACTTCCTTAACTCGCGGTAATACTGAGGCACAAAATCTACTATTTTCTTTTTGCGCGCTTTCAATACGTATTTGATGTGCTCTACATCTTCTCCTTGAATTTCTTTTGGAAGCTTGGCAAAAATTTGATCGATGCTTTCATCATCTAAATCACCTACAACTGATGTCGCTTGTGCAATCCAATCTTCTTCCGTTGTGGATTTCAACAGATATTGATCCAAGGGAAATGCCGTGTGATTGATCCAACGAGGATTTGCAAAATCCTCGGTATAATTTTGCATGTGGCGCAACATGGGTAGCTTTTTAATCAAAGAAAGTAGAGCCCCGTCAATTTTCGCAAACGCTTGATCGCGATCGCGGGGAACTGGACGATAGATTACCTTATCCCCTTCTTTAAATTCAGACCATCTCCATTGATCCCCGTGCCTGTCCCAGTCGCCGATTAACAGATCAAAAATACGCGCACGTAAGTACATTTGTTCATCTACGGCATATTTTTCATCCTTTCTCAAATTGGCGATTACGTCTGTTGTACTGATAATTTTAGTTGCATTTCCAAAACTTTCCTCTTCATGACCTTCACTCGGGCGTTCTTCAATCATATACAGTTCATCTCCATATTTGTCATTAAATGCGCCAAGGGCTTGCTGTTTAGGAATGTAGTATAGCTCTGGATTGGTGTGATAAATACCTACCTTCTTCGATAGATCACCAATAATAAACGGGGTATAGGGATGAGCTGTGGTATAAAAATCATAGATAAACCTTTCCGCCCAAGTATCGTCGAACGATTCCATGACGTAATTATCGCGAAAAACAGCGGTTTGTAAAAAGCGAGATACACTTTTTCGCACGCCGCGCATCACATATTGCGTACCCCTTTTATCTTGCAAACGCAGCGACAAAGATTGGTTTCCACCCCCTGAAATCAACGGTGTTAATCCCCCTTTTACCGTATCGAGGTTTGCAACTGCAACTGCAATGGGTTGCGCATAGGTTGAACGATAGTGTTCTCCCCAAAGAAAGCGATAAAACCCGCTTTTTTTTGTCCATTCTTTTGGGTACACACTAGCGTGTATTGAATCCATAGCGGGTGCCCCAAACGCGTGAATTGACGCTGCTTCAGGTTGAAAAACTTGCTGTTGCCAAGCGCGTTGATACGCCCCATTTTGAAAGGTATAAAATCCCAGTACGGCACTTTTATCTTCTGCAATAGCGAGAGTAGCATAGCCCAATTGTCCGGCGGAAAAACTACCTTGTTCAATCGCCCTTGCCGGTGATAAATTTCCCAAGGCCCCACTGACAATTTGTTTCACGCCGTCTTTTTCATGGTATTGTAAATTGCGCTCATGTCCTGACACAAACACCACATTTTCATACATTTGAGCCATCGTTTGAAGGCGCTTATTCAACGCATTATACTTCTTACTTTGCAAGTCTTGTGTTTGAATCCCAGAAACTGAACGTGTATAATTAATCAACGATCCGATCACGGGCAAAGGGACCTTCGCTTCGAAGGGATACAAATGATCTTGTAAAGAAAAATACCCCCCGTGATTTCCAGTACTGTACACGGGATGATGAAGAGCCAACACGACAATTCGATTCTGATTTTTATTGATTTCCCCTCTTAATTCGTCAAAAAAATCATCTCTTGTCTTGATATCACAGTCTTCATTCATATTGGGCTGTAAGTCCCAATTCTCTAAATACCATTGACTATCCACAACAATCAACACCGTTTGATCGTTTATTTTCAACCGCTCAAAGCCACAGACTTTTCGCGGCAAAAGTGCTTTTTTATCCTCCAAATTAGCCGTTAAGTACTTGGAGATATCTTTAATTCCCTCGTATCCTTTTTTCCATTCCGTTTCTCCATTGATAAAAACTGTTTCTCCTGGAAACTGTTTGGCCCAACTCACAGCAGTGTTCAGCTGCCTATCCTCTTTGTTTTTCAGCTGTTTTTTTTGTATATTATCACCTAACAAAACTAAAGTTGATGTTTGATCTGCTTTTTTAAACACTTGTGTCAATTCCTCAAGATGCGCTTGTTCTTCTGTCGAATTTGCAGCCAACAAACCACCCGTAAAATAATAAGTATGCACAATTTTGTCGTTGTTCTTGCGTTCTACTGCTGCATGTGAGCTATGTTGTTCTCTTTGTTGAGGACTCCATGTTGCACAAGAATACGTGAAGATTAAAAGCACAAAATAAGCCAGTGGCTTAATTTTAACTCGATTATCGGGTTTTTGACTGAATAATTTCATATTTTTAGACATCAAAAGAGGGTTGCTATGACTATTTTACAAAAGGTTGAAGCCTATATCTTTCAACTATACAAAGATACATTATCACATCAATATACCTACCATAATTTTAACCACACTACACGTGTAGTGAATGGTTTAGAGGAATTATTGCAAAAAATTGAAGTAAGCGAAAAAGAAGCGCTACTCTTAAAACTAGCGGCTTGGTTTCACGATATTGGCTATACTAAATCCTGTGAGGATCACGAAAAACACGGCGCTGCAATTGCGGAAAACTACTTAAAAGAACAAGCGTTTGCGCCTGAAGATATTCAGTCTATCACCAACTTAATCTTAGCCACTAAATTAGATCACGAACCAACGAATCTTTTAGAATGCATTATCAAAGATGCCGATTTTGCTCATCTAGCTGATGCCGATTTCATTGAAGTGAGCAATTTATTGTGTGAAGAGTTTACGGTGACTTGTCAATTTACCTTTACCAAGGAGGAATGGAATCAGCAAAACTTAGCCTTTTTACTTTATAAACACCGTTTCTACACAGACTATGCGCGTCAACAGTGGCAACCGAAAAAGCAAAAAAACATTTTTGCTATACGCGATCGCATTGAAAAAGACAGTAAGAAAAAGAATAAATCAAATAAAAAAGAATATTTCAGGTCGATTGACACTTTATTTCGAACGACGTTGCGCAACCACACGCAACTCAGTGCTATTGCGGATCGAAAAGCCAATATTTTGCTCTCCGTTAATGCGATCATTATCTCGATTTGCTTGTCTACGTTAATTCCTAAACTAGACAGCCCTTCAAACGCTCACTTAATTGTACCGACGTTTATTCTTATTTTTTTCAGTGTGGCTACTATTATTTTTGCCATTATGTCAACAAGGCCGAAAGTTACGGCAGGCACTTTTTCACAAGAAGAATTAGATAACCACACCGTAAATTTATTGTTCTTTGGTTCTTTTCACAAAATGCCCTTAGACCAATACTACAAAACCTTGCGCAATTTAATTCGAAAGGAAGAGAATATATACGAAGCATTAACCACAGATTTATACTATTTAGGGAAAGTATTAAACCGCAAATACACTTTATTGCGCATGACGTACACCATTTTCACCATTGGTATTTTAACTTCTGTTGTGGCCTTTGTTTTAGCTTTTAGAGGTATTGGTTTCTAAGAAAATTCACCATTAACTGAGGATAATCCAGCTGTTCAAGGTCATAGTCTAGATTCACCAAAACGCGAAGGCCGATTAAGCCTGAAACCCCTTGTAAATCTTCTACGTCAAAAGCTTGAATAGCTGATTGCAACACCCCTAGGGATTGCAAATACTTGATGTATCCTGTATACTCATCGCGATCGGCATGGGAGGCAAATACAATAGCTATACTCTTAGGCTGAACAATTCGTTCTTCAGAGTTTTGAATCATGGCTTTATCCAAGCGCTTCTTGATGATTTCATAGCGCGTATTGTAAGACCCATCAATATCAAATCGCTTTTCATCCATTCGAAATTGAATACTCAAAGAGGCGTCGTAAACAAGAATTAACGAGGTAGCATCCATGGGTATGCTGTCTTGTATATTATTGCGGTAGTGGATGCACATTTGCTCTGCCATCACTTGCAATTGCCACAACCTCAAATTGTGTAGATACGTAATATCAAAGGCTCGGTCTGGGCAGATAGAATCTCCAATATAGATGTTGTGTTCTACTCCGTCTGTTTTAAATCGCTCATAATAATGTGGATAGACTTCCTGTACTTGTTTTTGACGTTTGTCTAAAATATCGGAATAGCACTTATTGATTCGGCCAATTTGCTTGTCAAATACCTTTCGGTAACGATAATACACATCGAGTTCATAGTCAACATAGCCAAAATACGCATTCAATTTTTCTAGATTAAAGAAAAAGCTTTCCTTCTGTAGCATCGGGTGAATTTCCTCTCGTATATAGCTTTGAATGCGCTGTTCTAATCCAGAGTAAAAGTGATTGTTCACTTGTTTGTAATAGGCTTGCAATTTTAAGCGATGCTTTTCCAGTAAGATACTATCCCCTTCTTTGGCATAATCTTGAAATAGATCCAACAACTGCGCTAGTTGTGCAATTAAATCGTGTTGAATAGCGTCATTTCTCAATTGGCTTGAGCCCTTAATATCGATTTCTCCATACAGAGGAAACACATCTGGAAATACGATGGGCGTTAAAATATAATTCTTATCCGACACACTGTCGATATAGTTTTTCTGTGCTTCTTCCAAAAACTTCCAATATACACTGGGGTGAATGGTGGTGTATTCGCGTTGAATAATGGCTTCAATGTGATTTAAAGCATCCGACTTTACGCGTTCCATCGTTTCTGAAATAATCGGCATCAACTCGTTTAGCTTCTGTGCATTCACACTGTGCAGATCACGGGGATTACTCGATACAATTTCCAAAATCCCCTCAATCCCTGTGGAAGTAATAATAGGACTAAACAAGCAGCTTCGAACACCTTTGCTCGCTAAATTCTCGCACATGGCCCGATGCTCCTCCTTGCGTATTTCTGATTCGACATCGGAAATACTAAAATACTTTTGTTGAATCATCAATTGACGATAGGCTTGGGCAGAGATAACGATCTCGCTTTGTTCTTCATTGAGTAAATAACTATTGACAATCATGACATTTTTCAGCTCTGATTGTGCGGTTTTATCTCCTTGTAAAACAGTCAGTCCAATTTTTAGATTCGGAAGTTTAAAAATGGAACTGAACAACTGATTGACAAAATCTCCCAAGGGCTTGCGTTGCAATTCTGTTTTTAAGAAACTCTCTTTCAAAAGAGAAAGTGCGTTTTCAAAGGTAACATCAACCAAGCTCAGTAAGCCAAACCCCCTGAGATTCCAACTTTTTTGAGGAAAATAACGTTGCCACATTTCGAAATTATCGTAATTATCTTGCAGCAATTCAATATCTTCTTTGGTGAGCATCACCGCATTTTCACGGGGAGAAAGCTCGACAAAATCAGCATTATACAACACGCGATAATAACGCGTAATTCCGCGTTTATCGGGTAAATCAATAAAGAGAGGTTGCGTGAGATCGAAGTTCGTTTGAAAGTAAAAATTCATGATGATACAACAACAAGCAATGTAGTATTCATTTTGGTTAAAATTTCGAATCTCACCTGTATAAGTTCCACCGGCATCCACAATAATTTGCTTGAAACGCTTGGTGTGATTAAACATGATATTTTGAAAAGGCATAGAAACCGCCTTAATCTCATTATCAGATAAAGCAGAGGGGAAGATAACGTCAAACAATTCTTTAACCAAACTCTCGTATGTATTGTCCACTTGTGCATTTCCCTCTTGTGTATTCAACACTTCTTCCTCGACGATCAACTGTTGATCGGCCCTAGCAAGTAAATCTTCATAATAGGCTTTTTTATAGGGATTCCCATAAGCTGCGGTGCTAATTTTCTTCAATTCTTCCTTTAGCTTGTCAAAGGAGAATTCGATATGGAAAGGCGTCAATTCAAAAGCTTTTAATCTCATGCTATAGTTGGGTATAAAGGCTTAAAGATACGGAATCCTTCAGTTTTAATCCACTTTCGATGGAATAATCTTCTTTGCAAAAGTTCTAAAAAACGAAAAAATAAAATATTGTACTTTTGCAGGAAATATCGAAAACGATTATGATTAAAATTGGCAATATAGAACTACCCGATCATCCGCTTCTTCTGGCACCTATGGAAGATGTAAGTGATCCTCCTTTCCGTCGCTTGTGTAAAAAACACGGGGCGGATTTGATGTATTCCGAATTTATTTCTTCTGAAGGATTAATTCGCGATGCAATAAAGAGCAAGATGAAGTTGGATATTTTTGATTACGAACGCCCGGTTGGTATTCAAATTTTTGGGGGAGATGAAGAAGCTATGGCGATGTCTGCGCGTATCGTAGAAACCGTTCGTCCTGATTTGGTGGATATTAATTTTGGTTGCCCAGTAAAAAAAGTAGTGTGCAAAGGAGCTGGAGCTGGTGTACTAAAGGATATTGACTTAATGATTCGACTAACCAAAGCCGTTGTGAATAGTACGTCCTTACCTGTAACCGTTAAAACGCGTTTGGGCTGGGATGAAGATTCCATCAATATTGACGAAGTTGCAGAACGCTTACAAGACGTGGGAGTTCAGGCCTTGACGATTCACGCCAGAACACGTGCACAAATGTACAAAGGACATTCAGATTGGACCCATATTGAACGCATCAAAAACAATCCGCGTATTCAAATTCCAATTTTCGGAAATGGCGATATTGACAGCCCACAAAAAGCATTAGAATACAAAGAGAAATTCGGTTTAGATGGGATGATGATTGGAAGAGCTGCTATTGGGTATCCTTGGATTTTTGACGAAATAAAGCATTATTTTGAGACGGGAGAACTACTTGCACCTCCAACGATTGAAGATCGCTTAGAAGCGGCTAAAAACCATTTAATTTGGTCGATAGAATGGAAAGGAGAGCGTTTGGGTATTGTAGAAATGCGTCGCCACTATACCAATTACTTCAAGGGAATTCACGGTTTTAAACCGCATCGCCTCAAATTAGTGACCACAGATGATGTAACAGAACTACTAAACTTGTTTGACCAAATCGCTGAAGAATACCGCGATTATGTGATTGAATAGTGATGGGTTATCAGAGATCGGTTATCAGAGATCGGTTATCGGATGAATTTTCTGATTTAAGGATATATTTTCTTTAATCCGAAATTCTCTTGATGGGTTAATTAGTTATTTGCTTAATCGGTTAGACCTCCTAAACAATTAAAAATATATTTTCTTTAATCGATTATCTGACGAAAAAGCAACTTGCTAAAAAGCAAAAAAGCGAATCTAAAGGTTATCGGTGATGAGTGATGGGTAATGAGTATCCTTAAAAAATAAAAAAGACCTCGATTGGAGGTCTTTTTTTTGTCTTTTTTTTGTTTGTTGCTTATTCATCCTATTGTTTTTCACTACTAAAATAAGTTAATACGAAACAATATATTCAATAAAAAAACACAAAACAAAAATAATTCACTATTTTTACAGAAAAAAGCGATGAGTACAATTTACAAAATGCCCAGTTACAACTCCAAAGAAGGGTACTTCGAACGAAGAGAAAGAGAGGAGAAAGAAAATATGGATAAAGCCTATAAAGAATAGGCCAAAAAGTTTCCTTTTCTCCAAAGGAAATTTTTAAACGACTTCACCTTTGAAGATGCGGTATGGCACTATCGATTAGGTAAAGGTGCCCCCATTGATGTCAATTTATCTTCCTTAGATTTATCACGAGTGAGGGTTAACGATTTTAAAGACACAAACAAAAAACATCAAAAACATCCAATGATCTATGTAAACTTTGATCAAGCATATTATACTAATCCCAAACAAGCTTTGATTTATGGTTCCATTGCCTTAGTCTTAATAGGACCTAATCGCGTGATGGCTCTACCTGACACCTATGATTTTGATATAAGATTTAATCTGTCGACAAGAGAAATAGTGAGAAATGTAGGAACGTTGTGGGGAGCCTTTTATAATCAATTTGGAAAACCGTATGAAATAAGATTTTTAGGAACTACATCAATACGAAATTAGATGAGATATTGTATTTATATATTGTTTTTTATCTTTATATCCTGTGATAGTGATGATATGATTCAATATCATATTCAACAAACAGAAACAATTTTAGCCATTAAGATCGCTGATGAATATAGCGTTATAGAAGAACAAAAGGAATATGCTATAGGCGATACCTATCATGCAGCTAGTATAAGATTTTCAGCTAATGATTATGATAAAATAGTAAAATCAGCCCTCTTATTTTTTAAAAAAATAGAGTACGATCCATTAAATCCAAGTAAACATTTAGACATTATCTATTACGAAAAAGAAAGCGAAGAAAGAAATTTAAGGTATTCTATCTATATTGACCTGCAACAAAAAGAAGTTCATTACTCCTACATAGACGAATAATTACTCGATCTGAAAGCTGGAATTCACAACCATTATTTCGATAAAATAAGATGAAATACTATATATTTTTATTCCTTCTTTTAATTTTATCCTGTAAGGATCATTCTAGAGATCAAAAGGACATTCACAGGATACAACACGTTCTAAATGTTAAGATAAGTGACACTTATGAGATTTTAAGTAAACAAGAGGAAACTGCATGGGGAGCAGATATGTATCATGCTATCACAATAAAACTTTCTGAAAAAGATTATCTCCGTGTATATCAAGCTGTAAAAGGAAAGTTTGATCAAAGTGAGCAGGTTTATTTTTATAATATAGAGAAAGACAATAGCATAGAGTACTTTTCTTTGGACACTATTTCTCATTCGTTTAAATACTCTTTTAGTGCGGAATAAAAAACGTTATCTTCTTTTATCACCATCCCTAACACCTATGATTTTGATATAAGATTTAATTTAGATCTCAAAGGAATTACAAGAGATGTTGGAACATTGTGGGGTGCTTTTTACAATCAACAGGGCACACCTTATGTGATACGATTTATAAGAACTACATCAATACGAAATTAGATGAGATACTGTTTGTTTGTTTTAATTTTACTAATGGTATCATGTGATGATACTACTAGCATTCAACATGATATTAAAAGATTAGAAGACATTTTGAACGTTACAATAGACGATTCATACGAAATCCTAGATTCACAAAATGATTACAGTTATGGTGGTGATACCTCTCATTCTATTACTGTAAAATTTTCTGAGGTAGATTTCAACACCCTCTATCAAGCAGCGAAAACAAGGTTTGACAAAAGTAATCATCAAGACAATCTAATCACATATAGTATAACAGATGACACGCGAAATAGAATTGAATTTATATCGATAAACACACTTGAAAAATATGTCAATTACTACTACATAGACGAATAATCACTCGATCTGAAAGCTGGAATTCACAACCATTATTTCGATAAACTAAGATGAAATACTATATATTTTTTTTGCTCTTATTATTCGTATCATGTAAGGATACTGAATTTCCTATTGCGCATGATATTAGTAAAATTGAAGAAATTTTGAAGCTTAAAATTCAACATGAATATGAGATAATAGAAGAGGAAAATATATACCCTATTAAAGGCAATATTGTTCACTTTGTTTCTTTTCAATTTCATCCATCCGATTATGAGAACATACTACATTCAGCACTTTTATTCTTCACTAAATCAACATACGATCCATTAAATCCATCTAAAAACCTAGATATTATCTACTATGAAATTGAAGATGAGGAACAGCATTTTCGGTATTCTATTTATATTGACATGAAGTTGAAAAAATTAGATTATTCTTCTATTGATGTAAAATAAAAAAGACCTCGAATGAGGTCTTTTTTATTTTACAGGATGGTGAGATGATGAATTAGAATTTCCTCTCTCTTCTCTATCTCACCGAATTTATATTTTGTTTTGGTATTCGATGAATCTTCCCTTCGTTTCGATTTCCAAAAACCTATTTCGTTTTATCTGAAACGATATGCAAATCGCGTTGTGGGAAAGGAATTTCGATATTCGCTTCGTCTAGAGCTACTTTGACAATTTGTTGAATTTCATATACCGTATTCCAATAATCGGATTTACCAATCCAAGTACGCACGTTTAAATCAACCGAGCTATCACCTAAACTACTAACAAACACAAGTGGTTCAGGATTCTGCAATACGGCTTTGTGTTTGGCTAATGCGCCTAAAATAATGTTTTGTGCTTCTTTGATATTCTCGGTATAACCGATTCCTACCACAAAATCATGTCTTCTTGACGTGATCTCGGAGTAATTGGTAATCACCGAATTCGCCAAAGGACCATTGGGGCTAAATATCTTTAATCCCGTCGGACCTGTCAGCGTTGTGTATAATAGGTCAATACGCTCTACTGTACCTTCAGTTCCACTAGGATTGGAGATATAATCCCCCACTTTAAAGGGTTTAAACAATAAAACTAAAACCCCACCAGCGAAATTGGATAAACTCCCTTGCAAAGCCAAACCAATAGCCAACCCCGCAGAAGCAAAAATCGTTGCGATTCCCGCCACTTGGAATCCCATGGTTGCCGCCACTACAATAAGTAAAATAATATAGAGCGTTGCTTTCACCACACTGAGTAAAAACCCGCGTAAAGATAACTCTACCTCTCGTTTTTCTAAACGACGGCGGATCATCTTCAAAATGAGCTTCACCAAATAAGACCCGATTCCCAAGATAATAAGACCCAAAATAATTTTAGGTATTGCATGCCACATCGAGTCGAGCATTTGTTCTAATCCATTTACTAACATTTCCATAGCTTTCTCTTTTTAATTATTTCTTAGATTTTCAATTTTTTCTTCATGTCTTTAGACAACGCGTCTTTGTGAACCATGAAATCAGTCGTTTTGTATTTCACATATTCTTTTGACATATACATATACCCTTGGTGATCATTTGAAACTCCCCAAGAGTTCTTCACAATATAGAATTCACGTCCTGTTTGATCTTTTGCAATTCCTACAATATGCATACCGTGATCATCTGTAGTCGAATAATTGTCAAACGCTTCTTGTCGCATTTCAGCTGTTACTTTGCGCTCTTCTTTCGGTCCGTTAAAAATATCTTTGCGTTCCTCTTCATTCATATCTTCCCAATCTTTCTCTGGTACATAAGCAACGCCATTTTTCCAGCTGAAGTACTTTTCACTTACGTCTCCGCCCCAAGCCACAGTAAATCCGTTGTTAATAGCTAAGTCGATAATATCTGTCATCTCGTTCACTTTTACGTTATACACTTGATCAAATGCCCAGTTATCAGGTACTAACAATACAAATTTATCATAGTACGGATAGTTCATATCCGATCCGATTTCGATATAATCTTCTGGATTAATTCCGATGACCTCACTTGCAAATGTTTTAGGTGTATATTCTTTTCCTTCCCATTTAAACTTTTGAGGAACCTCACCCAAATAAGCGTCAATTACAGCGGTATACGCCTTTTCCCAGTTAGGTGTTAGCTTGCCATTTGGATTAGACACTACGGCTTTTAATACCCCTTCTTGAATCGCTGCCATTTCAGCAAACTGATTTTTCTTCGTTCCATAGTTCAATCCAGTATACACTTCTTGTGGTACTGCACCATACATGCGATACATATTCATCACATCGTGAAAAGCTCCCCCATCTCCTAACGTTACAGCACCTTGCATGCGCACATACATTTTTCCTTTTTCAATGTAAGCATTACGCGCTGAGAAAATTTGAGAGATTTCTACTGGACGTTTTCCCATTCTCATCATTTCTGATTCGATGAAAGAGTTGGCAGAATAACTCCAACAAGTTCCAGACGATCCTTGATTTTTAATCGATGTGTTTTCAATATCTACAACGGGTTTAAACTGATAAAGTTCTTTACTTTTATCACTTGCGTTTAATTTTAATGCATTAACAAGGTTGTCTTGTGCTACTGTCGTTGACGCCGTTATAACAGATAAAACCGCTGTCAATACCCAGGATTGGATTGTTTTTTTATTCATTTTTATTGTTGTTATAATGGTAAAGATAAAAAAAACATGGGGAACGATCGCGCATCGAGGAGAAAAATGGGGAACGATCTTTTCAATAGGATGTATTTTTCCTTTGCCTTATTTTTACTATAGGACCCAAAAAAAAACAGCAATTCCAAATTGAATTGCTGTTTTTTTTACCAAACGAATTAGGTCGTTTCCTATAGTGTTTCTTTTAACCAACGGAAGAATTCACCTTGCCATACTTGGGCATTTTGCGGTTGAATAACCCAGTGATTTTCTTCTGGTAAGTATAAAAATCTACTTTTAATTCCTCTTAACTGTGCGGCTTGGAACGCTTCTTGTCCTTGTCCAATTGGCACGCGGTAATCTTTACCTCCTTGAATGATTAGAATAGGCGTATTCCATTTATCCACCAAGTTGATTGGGTTAAAGTTTTGGATTGCATTTTGTGCATCTTTATTGTCTTTTTCCCAGTATGCTCCACCTGTATCAAAGTTAGGGAAGAACACCTCTTCAGTTGTTCCGTACATACTCACTAAGTCAAATACACCACAGTGAGAAATAAAGGTTTTAAAACGATTTTCGTGAATTCCGGCCAAGTAGAAGACAGAATAACCGCCATAACTAGCACCAATTGCACCTAAACGCTCTTTATCTACATAGTTTTCCTTTGCTACATCGTCAATAGCTGCTAAATAATCTTGCATTGGTTTTCCTCCCCAATCTTTGCTGATTGCTTCGTTCCACTCTACTCCATGCCCTGGCATCCCTCTGCGATTTGGCGCTACGATAATATATCCTTCAGCAGCCATCAATTGGAAGTTCCAACGGAACGAATAGAACTGAGATAAAGCCGATTGTGGTCCCCCTTGTGCGTACAACAACGTTGGGTATTTTTTATTTGGGTCAAAATTTGGCGGATAAACAACCCATGTTACCATGTCTTTGCCATCTACCGTTTTAACGATGCGTTTTTCACTTTTGCTCAACGCAATTTTAGCATAGAGTTCATCGTTAACTTTCGTCAACTGATTCCATGTTTTTTTCTTTAAATCAAAAGAGAAGATCTCTGTTGCATGGTTAAAATCCGTACGAGTTAGCACCACTTTATCTCCGTCAAACCCCACGATTCCCGTAACGTCAAAATCACCATCTGTTAGTTGTACAACAACAGGTGCAATGCGTTTTAAACCAGGGAAGTTCACAGCAAACAACTGTACTGTTCCACCAACAGCAGCCACGAAATACACCTTACTTCCATCTTCGCTCCATTTGTAGCTATCAACCGTTCCGTCCCAATTAGCCGTTAAATTTTGCTCCACATCCCCCATGCGCACGATAATATCATTCTTATCCGCTTCATAACCATCGCGCTTCATTTGCAACCAAGTCAAATGCCCTTGAGGAGAATAGCTCGGATGTGTATCGTACCCAACATTATTTTCTGTTAAGTTTTTCGTTTGTTTAGTGTTTAGGTTGTACTCATATAAATCTGTATTCGTACTCAAAGCATAATCCGTTCCAAATTTCTTCTTAGAAACGTAGACAATAGATTTTCCATCAGGAGACCATACGTAATCCTCAGATCCTCCAAATGGTTTTTGCGGAGCGTCATAAGGCTCGTTCTCCATGATGTCCACTTTGTTTTCCTTGTTGTCTTTTGCCGCGTAGAAAACATGGTTATGCGTTCCATCGTTCCAAGTATCCCAATGTCTATAATCCAATCCATCAAACACATAAGCATCTGATTTTTCCATAGAGGGGTATAAGTCTTTCCCTAAAACCTTGTTGATCTTAACCGCTTCATCGAATAAAATATGTTTTCCATCCGGTGAAATATTTTCGTTGTGTACTAAATCTTTGTAAGAATCAATTTCAACGGGTTTTCCTCCTGCCAATGGCATTTGATACGTTTTAGAATCAAAGCTATTCTCTTCCATTTTGGCGTGTGTTACCTTAAAAATAAGGTTTTTCCCGTCTTTGGAAATTCCAACAGGACTTACTCGTCCTAGTTTCCACAAGAGTTCTTTTGTCATTACTTCTTGAGAAAACGCATTAAAACACGCTAAACTCAAGGCAAACAAAACTATTTTTTTCATATTGAGTAGGTTTATTTAGCCGTAAATTTACTCTTTTCTTTTGATTCTAGTAAAAGTATCCCAAAAGAGAACTGTTAAAGCGATAGTTAGCACCAATCAGCCTTCCTCTTGCAGAAAATCACTATCAAGAGAAAAAAGATCGCATTTACTGAAATGGAAAATAGTAAACTAAAAAAAAGATTGCTATTAATGAAGATTGGAAAGGTATTTGAAGTGTTATTTTTATCTAAAACATCGAATTATTATAAAAATAATAACTATTTTCACGGACAAATTTTTTCACTATGAAAAACAATAAACTTTTTATTGCTATCATCATCGCCTTAGTACTAGGTGTTATCTTTGGAAGCATTATTCACTATTCACTACCTGAATATATTACTGGTTTTTCAAAAAACATTAAACTACTTGGAACTATCTTTATTCGATTGGTTCAAATGATCATAGCTCCTTTAGTATTCTGTACACTAGTTGTTGGAATTGCTAAAATGGGTGATATGAAAATGGTGGGGCGCGTTGGAGGAAAAGCAATGGGATGGTTTATCACGGCTTCTTTGGTTTCGTTGGGGATTGGTTTAATCTTAGTTAATTGGTTTAAACCAGGCGCTAACGCAAATTTCAATTTAGCAAACACCTCTTCGGCTAATGACTTATTGACCAACACCAATGCTTTAAGTTTACAAACTTTTATTGAGCATTTAATTCCAAAAAGTATCTTTGAGGCATTTGCACACAATGAGATTCTCCAAATCGTGGTATTTGCTGTCTTTTTTGGTATTGCTTTAGCGAGCATTGGCAAGAAGGGAAAAGTGATCATCAAGCTGTTTGATCGCATTTCAGAAGTAGTATTAAAAATGGTTACTTATATCATGTGGACAGCGCCATTAGGGGTACTAGGAGCTATTGCTAGTGCTGTTGCGCTATATGGATTGAGTATTTTCTTGACCTATGCTAAATATTTAGTTGCCTTTCTTTGCGGTTTACTTGTTCTTTGGACGGTTTTAATCCTCGTAGGGTACCTAATCCTCGGAAAAGATGTTTGGCGCTTATTAAAGGCCGTTAAAGAGCCTTTACTGATTGCTTTTTCCACCACTAGTAGTGAAGCCGTTTTTCCAAAACTAGTGGAACAATTAAACAAATATGGTTGTTCACCTAAAATTGTTTCTTTCACTTTGCCTTTGGGGTATTCCTTTAACCTTGACGGTAGTATGATGTACCTAACTTTTGCCAGTATTTTTATTGCTCAAATTTACGATGTTCCAATGACCTTAGGAGATCAAATCCTCATGTTATTAGTTCTTATGGTAACGAGTAAAGGGGTAGCTGGTGTTCCTCGTGCTTCCTTAATTGTTATTGTCGCCACCTGTGCTATGTTTAACATTCCACCGGAAGGAATTGCCTTTATCTTACCGATCGACCACTTCTGTGATATGGGTAGAAGTATGACAAACGTATTGGGAAATGCACTATCAACAGCATCAATTGACAAATTTGAACACAACAGCGAGAACGATAGTTCTCCAATTACTGAAAGTTAAAAACAAACACAATAAGACACAATAAAAACAAACTATGGACGAATTTCATTTCTCACAACTAATCAATCCTGAGTTCTATATCAATTTAGAGATTGCAGGTCACTCTATTGGAATCTACGTTGTATTGTTCATTGTATTTGCTGAAACAGGATTATTTGCTGGTTTCTTTTTACCAGGAGATAGTTTGCTATTCTTAGCAGGTATATACAGCACAGCTTTAATGCAAGAATTATTTCAAATCGAAAGCGACTTCTTAAATGTAGCGCTGCTCTCCACGTTGGTTGCCCTAGCTGGGATACTAGGTAACACCTTCGGCTATTGGTTCGGAGCCAAGAGCGGAAACTATCTCTACAACGTAAAAGACAACTTTATATACAAGAAAAAATACCTATACGAATCTAAAGTTTTCTTTGAAAGACATGGAGGAAGAGCTATTATCTTCGCTCGTTTTTTACCTGTTGTAAGAACCTTTGCTCCTATCATTGCTGGAATTGTTCGCATGGATATCAAACGCTTTATGTTTTATAATGTAATCAGTTCCTTCTTATGGGCGACCACATTGATATTTGCAGGACATTACCTACAAGTTTGGCTATTAGAAAGTTACGGTATCAACCTAAAAGATTATATCGAATACATCGTACTGTTCTTAGTTCTAGTTACAACCCTGCCAATCCTTATTAAATTGGCTAAAAGAAAGAAAACTGAAGAAGTACATACAGAAGAAGAATAAAACAAAAAAGCGACGTTTAATAAAACGTCGCTTTTTTTTATGGTTCATAGTCAAAGCCACAGGCTTTAACCCTTATTTTACTCTGCAGGAGCTAATTCTACAACTAGTCCTTCCAGCTCAGGAGCGATTCCAATTTGACAGCCTAAGCGGCTATTTTCCTTGACATTTAATGCTTCCCAAAGCATTGCTTCTTCATCGGGATTCATCTCTGGTAAATCAACCTCATCCGCATTGTGTACATAACACTGACAAGAAGCGCACATAGCCATACCACCACAAATACCAATAGTACCTTCAGGAGCTAACTCATAAGCACGTACCACTTCCATGATGTTCATGCTCATATCTGTTGGTGCGTCTACTTCGTGCTTTACACCTTCTCTATCAATAATTGTAATTTTAATATCTGACATGATTATTCAATTGATTTAACAACAGCTTTTTCCGCTTCTTTGCGTGTACCATCAAATCCATTAATACCAGAAACCGTAGTATATTTCAACACGTATTTCTTTCCAGGATTCAACATATTATAAACACTTTGACACATTAAAGTTGCTTCGTGGAACCCACATAAGATCAACTTCAATTTACCTGGATACGTATTAATATCACCAATCGCATAAATCCCAGGGATATTCGTTTGATAATCTAATGCGTTATTCACTTTAATCGCATTTTTCTCAATTTCTAATCCCCAATCTGCAATTGGACCTAATTTAGGCGTTAACCCAAACAAAGGAATAAAGTAATCACAAGCAACTTCTTCGCGTTCTCCTTCTCGATCTACCACCACTGCTTCTAATCTTGTTGTTCCTTTTAATTCAACAATTTCCGCTGGTGTAACTAATTTAATTTTCCCTTGATCTTTGAGTACTTGTACTTTTTCTACCGAATCTAAAGCTCCTCTAAATTCATTGCGTCTGTGTACCAAATACACTTCTGCAGCAAGATCAGCTAAGTAAATACTCCAATCTAATGCAGAGTCACCTCCACCAGCAATAACGATTTTTTTACCAGCAAACATTTCTGGTTTTTTCACGAAATACTCAACGCCTTTATCTTCGTAATACGCTAAGTTTTCTAGATCGGGTTTACGCGGTTCAAATGATCCTAACCCTCCTGCGATTGCCACTGCTTTTCCGTGGTGTTTTGTGCCTTTATTGGTTGTAACGATAAATGTACCGTCCTCTTGTTTTTCGATTGTTTCAGCAACTTCATTGAGGGTGAACCCCGGTTGAAACTGCTTGATTTGTTCCATTAAATTATCGACTAATTCTGCTGCTCCTACAGAAGGATATCCTGGGATATCGAAGATGGGTTTTTTAGGATAAAGCTCGGTTAATTGCCCCCCTGGTTGAGGCAATCCGTCAATTAAATGACATTTTAACTTTAGTAAGCCCGCTTCAAACACAGCAAATAGACCCGTTGGTCCAGCTCCAATAATAATTATATCGGTTTCAATCATGATGTAGTTCTTTAATACAAAGGTACCCCTTGTAACGTTTATTAAAAATGATAAAAGTCAACTATTCGAAAGACAACTCGTTCTTTAGCAAATAGTTGACCTGTTATTTTTATCCAACATTAACTACCGTCTCGATTTCGGGTGCATATTTTTTAATTGTAGTTTCAACCCCTGCACTCAATGTCATTTGATTCACACTGCAAGCTGTACATGCACCTTCTAAGCGAACTTTCACGTGCTTGTCATCAACTATTTCAATTAATGTAATATCTCCTCCATCGGTTTGCAAAAACGGGCGAATCTCGTCTAACGCCTTCATAACGTTTTCTCTGATAGTTTCTGATGCCATATATTTATTCTATAAAATGGTTTTATTTTTTTCCTACTGCTGAACATCCAGCCATAGTGGTAATTTTGATTGCCTCCGTTGGGGGCAAAGAATCGTTGCGCATAACAACTTGCTCTACTACATTTCTCGTAATTTCTTCGAATACTTTGGCTACGATCGTATCTTTTTGCAAAGCTGCTGGACGACCGAAGTCTCCTGCTTCTCTAATACTTTGAACAATTGGAACTTCCCCTAAGAAAGGCACTTGCAAGTCTTCGGCTAAATTCTTCGCTCCGTTCTCTCCAAAAATGTAGTATTTGTTGTTTGGCAATTCTTCTGGCGTGAAGTAAGCCATGTTTTCTACAATTCCCAACACCGGAACATTGATGCTTTCTGACGTAAACATCGACACTCCTTTTTTCGCATCTGCAAGTGCAACTGCTTGTGGAGTAGATACTACAACAGCACCTGTTACAGGTAGTGATTGCATGATTGACAAGTGAATATCCCCAGTTCCTGGAGGTAAATCCAAAAGTAAGAAGTCTAATTCACCCCAATCCGCGTCAAAAATCATTTGATTCAACGCCTTCGCAGCCATAGGTCCTCTCCAAATGATTGCTTGATCTGCTTTGGTAAAAAATCCAATCGATAATAGCTCTACCCCGTACGAAGAGATTGGCTTCATTTTAGAACGCCCATCCACTTCAACTGAGATTGGCTTTGCATTTTCTACATCAAACATAATAGGCATAGAAGGCCCGTAAATATCCGCATCTAATACACCTACACTAAAGCCCATATTAGCTAAACTAGCTGCAATATTGGCAGTAACCGTAGATTTTCCTACCCCTCCTTTTCCAGAAGAAATAGCAACGATATTTTTAATACCTGGAATTGCTTTTCCTTTAATCTCTGGTTTCTCAGGTGCTTCTACTTTTATGTTTACTTTTACTTTTGCTTTTTCATACACTTGTTCGTGTATCACTTTCATCACATCTACTTCTGCTCTTTTCTTGATGTGCAAAGCAGGGGTTGACAATACTAAATCAACAACAACCTCATCTCCAAAGGTCATTACGTTGTTAACTGCCCCACTTTCAACCATATTTTTCCCTTCTCCAGCAATAGAGATAGTCTCTAAAGCCTTCAGAATATCTTTTCTATCTAATTTCATTATATGCGATTAGTTTTCAATATTTTACTATAAATCTTGACTAACGCAAATATAGCAGTTATATTTGAAATTTTGATGTTAATATATTCTAAATGCAAACCACTAGCACACTTGATATTAAAGGTGATTCGCATAATTAAGCGCTCTTTTTTTACCCAGAAAAACGCGTTTTATTTCGTTTTGAATTAGGGCAAATTCCGCATTGAGCAACTGATTCTTCGCTGCATTAAATGAGAATATATCTGCCTTTCCATTCTCGTATTTTACCTGTGTGGTATGGAAGGATTTTTGGGCTAAATCAATGCTGTTTTTCAATCCTTCATTTAAGTTTTCAACCTGATTTAACTCCTGTGTTAATTGGTCGTTTTCTTTTTGAACGTAACGCTCTTTATCCTTTATTCTCAAGGCATTCAGCTGTCTTTCTACTTTGTTTTTCCTCAGCTGTCGCGCTATATTTCCCCCTTGAAAAATAGGAATACTCATTCCCAATCCGATATAGTGACTTTTGTTGTCTCCAAACTGACGAGAGAAGGATGCTACATCCCAATCTAAACTCGTATTAAAAGGTTTCGAATAGAATGTTCCCCATTGATAATTGGCTGATAACCGAGGGTATCTTTTCGCGTTTAACGCCTTTTTATCCGCTTCTAAAAGCGCTTGATAACTACGTACTTTTTCCAAGATAGGATTGAACTCATAATCCGAATTAAATCCAACAAATTCCCGCTCAAAGACCAGCTCAAAAGAAGTCATTTCTTCCTCCTTTACATCCAGCATTTGCAAGAGCAGCAATTTCTGATTTTGCAATTCATTTAGCGTGACTTGTATACTCAGTTGTTCATTGTTAAAAATATATTCAATATCATACTGATCACTGACTGGCTTAGCTCCTGCCTCTACCTCTTTCACCACACGTTCTAAATTTAACTGACTGTTAGTCAATTGCAATGCTTGTAGTTTATGGTATTCTTGTGTCCCAATAATCTTAAAAAACAGGTCCAATAGACGCTGTTGGTAGTAGTATTTAACTTCTGCTTGTTGCAAGTTTGCGTAAGAGGTATTTATTTTTTTTCGCTGTTGATCGATATAATCTGACCAATCAAACAAGCTAATCGAAGCGTCAATTGACGTTTGTAATGACTGGATATTGGAACTCACCCTAGCATTGGTTGACGGATTAATTGCCGAACCATAATTAAAGCTTTGCGCCACAGTTGCCCCCACTTGGGGTAAAAAATAAGAGGCTACACTTTGCTCTTGCTCCCTCACAGCCTGTTGCTCAAGTTGAGCGATCATCAATTCATAACTATGTTCTTCCGCTAAACGCATACAATCCTGCAACGTCCATTTTTCTTGTGCAAATAAAAATGGAGTGCAAAAGAACCCAACGATCAACCAAATAAGCTTATTCATAATTTATATATTTCAGTGTGTTTATACGTGTTGCTTGTACAGACTTCCACAAGACCAATAAGATCGAAAAAATCATCAAGCTAATAAAAACTAATAGGAAAGGCCAAACGGTAATAGCTATGCGATAAACAAAATCTTCCAACCAACGTTGCATCAAATAATAAACAGGGAAAATTGAAAGGACAAATCCCAAAGTACAATACAACAGAAAACGAGTAGACAATTTAACCACCAACGCTCTTGTATCTGCCCCTAACACTTTTCGAATAGCAATTTCTTTGAGTCTACTTTCAATACTAAACGATACAATCGCCATTAATCCAAATAGGGCAGCCATTCCTATAGCTAGCCCTAAAATATTAAGGGTGGAAAACCAAAAACTCTTTTTAAAATGTCTGAAATACAGCTTAATCCAATTGGAAATCATACAACTATTATTTGCTTACCTTTTCTATTTTCCCTCCAGAAGACTTGGTTACCTCAACTAAATTAGCTGATCCATACACCCTTATTTTTCCCGACGAACTTGCTTTTCCTTTTACCTCATCTGAAACGGTAAAACTCATCATCCCCGATGAACTCGCTTTGCCTTCTAAGGTTTTGACGGTCATTTCTTTTCCATCAATTTTAGCCGAGCTAGACGCTTTTGCAGTTACTGTTTTTGCGATTCCTTCTACTGCTATTTTACCCGAGCTACTCGCAGCTATATCCATTTTATTCGCTTTTAACTCTACATCAACTTTAGCAGAGGAACTAACATCTATCGCTGTATTATTCGCTACTTGGAAGTGACCTTCAATTTTAGCAGACGAACTCGCTGACAGCTCTAAATTATCCGCTTGAATGACTTGTGTAGTCAGACGACCTGAACTACTCGCCTTACCTTTAAAATCTTTAGTCACTACGTTGTTTGTCAGGTTTAAGTTAGCCGAAGATGACACATAAGCCCCGGAAAGAGTCGGATTACTTACCTGTACATGAACCGTTCCTCTTTTGTAGTTGATCATCCCTTTCGGTGTTTCAAAATACACTTGTAAAACGCCATTCTTCACTTCCGTTTTGACATACTCCATGTCTTTGGCATCTTCTACCTCTACGGCTACACTTTTACTCCCTCCATAGGTGAAATCGAGCTGTATACTACTGGATACCTTTACAGCAGAAAAATCTGCTACTTGTCTTTTTTCTTGCTTTTGAGCCAATACTGTACTCCCAATTAAAAGGAAGATTATTGCTAATTTTTTCATTTTGATCTATATTTTAGGGTTATTCATATTTAATATGTTGCACGACGTTCATTTGCAAAACTTGGCGTACTTTGAGAATAAGAACTAACAACGTCAGTAGCATTAAAAACAAAAACGCTACGACAAAATTAATCCAGCTGATCTCAATGCGAAAAACGTAATCACTTAACCAAGCATTGAGAAAATAGTAGCTTGGATAAAGGGCCAAACCAAATCCCAAAAATCCAATCAACACATATTGTTTGATCAGTTGCCTCAGTTGTTCTTGATTGGAAGCTCCCAAGACCTTTCGAATAGCAATCGCTTTGTATTGGTTACTCAGATTAAAAGAAACCACGCTATACAAGCCAAAAAGAGCAATAAACACGACCATGCTACTCAAAACCAATAAGATATTTCGCTCTTGAATAGTCTTGTTGAATATAGTTTTAAAACGTTGATCTAAAAACTCATAGGCAAACGGATAGTCCGAGACATTTAATTTTTCATAGGTTTGTTCGATAGAACCCAAAATTTGCTGCGTTTGTTTGGGATCAAACCGTACGTAGAGTTCTTGGATATTTTCATACAACCCAGGTACAGTTTGCATGCAAAAAAACAACATGGGCTCGTAATCCGTTTTAAATCCAGCCGTGTGATAGTTGCTCACAATTCCCACAACGGTAAACGCATTATTGTTCCAATTCAATTGTTTACCAACAATATCAGGATCGCCAAATTTATCCTTCAATTTTTGGTTAATCATAATATTGCTAATTGTATCAGAAGCAAAGCGACTGTCCAACGCTCTCCCTTCTACAATCTTGATTCCCAACATGGACAAAAATTCACCATCCGTACCTACATTCATAATTTGTACCGACGTTCCTTGATGGGAGATGGAGCTAGAGTTATAGCCATAACCGCCTAGGGGTAAAGAAGTGCTTCCAATGTTGTTTATTCCTGGTATTTGATGTAGTTCTTCCTTATATGTTTGATACAAAGAGGCTCTTTCCGCTCCTCTTTTAGCGGTAAAAAATGGAAGAATGAGGACTTGCTCTTTATTAAATCCCAAATCCTTGTCTAGCATATAACTAACCTGTTGGTACACCACCGTTGTTCCAATGATAAAAAAACTAGCGATTACAAATTGAATTCCCAACATAACCGAACGCAAGCCAAACTGTTTTTTCGTCTTGAGCAAGTATCCTTTTAACAGGCTAAGTGTAGAAACTCTACGCATAATCACCAGCAATAAAGCCGCTACTACACTAGCGAGTACAACTACAAAAACAACGCCTAATTGCATAGCTTGTCCCAAATTAAAAATTAGGGAAGATGCTAGAAAAACGCGGAGAAACGGAAGCGACAGTTCAATAAAAACGAAGCTCACGCCCAAGGCTAAACACAAAGTTATACTGTTTTCAACAAACAATTGTCCGAACAGCGTTTTATTCGTACTTCCTACAACAAGGCGAATCCCCATTTCGCGATGGCGTTTCAAACTTTGTACAATAGACAAATTGATATAATTGACCACAGATAGCAAAAGAATGGTTACAGATAACCCAATTAGAATATACAGTCGACTCATATTAATCGGCTGTTCTAAGGTTCCATTATACGCCTGATCAGCAATCATATGTTGCCCTGACAAGGGAAACAAGCGAAAGTGTTCCACACTTTCTCCTTCATCTGCTAAATACTCTTCTACGGTCTTTCCTTCCCCTTTAGCCAAGCGTGCGTACACGTTTTCATACATCAAATTCGACATATAAGACGTTACTTCTTCCAATGACGCAGCATCCTTAATTTTTAAGTACAAGCTCGCATTGTAATTACTCCAATTGTTCTGATTGCTAGCAATGGTTTTTTCCAATCCTGAAAACAGCATATTTGGCGCAATCGAACTACGCGTATCTCCAAAGGAGTAGATCCCTTCGACAGTGTACCACTCGCCTTGATAGCGAATCTTTTTACCTATTGCCTCAGCACCGAACAGTTGTTTCGCATACGTATCTAAAACCAATACACTATTTGGCTTGTCTAGGGCATTAGTCCCTTCTACCCAAGGAAAGGGAAAGAAATCTAAAAAGTTAGCTTGTACGACCAATCCCTTCTCAAAAAACTTTTTTTCACCCTCTACCTCCAAGCTACCATTTTGATAATTAGACAAATACATATACGAATCAATAGATTGCTGTCCTTCGCTTAAAGCAGAGCCTACTGGATAGGGCGCTAACATCCAAATATCGCCATCACCTAAGTCCGCGCTAACCAGATACACCTCATCTTTGTACGGATTCCATTGATCATAACGCACTTCTTCTTTGTAGTATAGATACGCCACTAACACTCCCCAAAGCCCAATGGCTAAACCAAGGATGGTCAGAATAAAATATACTTTATTCTTAACTTGATGTGCCTTATATATTTTTAACCAATTCTGTAACATCTTCTATTCGTATTTGATGTATTTCAATACATTTAGAGTAACCGCTTTGTATGCTTTAAACCAAACAATAAGCACAATAAAACACAACATCACAACCAAGCTCAGAAAATAGGTCATCCACTCAATCTCGATGCGATAGGCATAACCACTCAACCAACTTTCTAACAAGTAATAACTTGGAAAAATGGCAAGTACAAAACTGATCACCCCGTAATACACATAGTGAAGCATCAACTTTTTTAAGAGGTGAAAAGAGTTTGCTCCTAGTACTTTCTGAATAGCAATGGCTCTTAATTGACTTTGTATCACAAAAGAAGCAATGGCAAATAGGCCAAACAAGGCTACAAAAACAACACCAATACTCAAAACATTCAATACTTTTCGCTCAAGTAAGACTTGCTCGAACGATTGAGCAAACTGTCGATCTACAAATTGATAGTTAAAGGTCAAATTTTGATCAATGGTAAATTTTTTCCATTTTTCTTCAATGGCTTTGATGGTTTGGACGATGTTGTCCTCTGGTTTAATTTTGACATACACTTTTTCAATACTCCCCATCTTATTCGCTACCCCTTTCATATAAAAATATACCGTTGGGCTTACTTTATCTTCTAGATTCATGGAATTATAGTCTTTTACAACCCCAATGACGTTGTATGAACTATTGGATGCACGCAAAGTTTTTCCTAAGGGATTCGTTATCCCAACCTCGCGAACAAAAGTTTCATTCACCACAATATGTTGGATGGAATCAGACGCATATAACGGATCGTAACTTCGTCCTTGGACTAGGGGAATTTGAAGGAGTTCAAAATAGCCGTAGTCAACTTGTACCACACTATAAATGAAATCTTTATCGTCCATGCTACCAGAAGTTAAAGCAGAACCACCACGTCCAAAAACTTGATCGGATGCAGATACTCCTTCCACTCCGGGAAGTTGTTCTACTTCTTTTTTAAACGTTTCATACTTTTCTAAAAGCAGGTCATTGTTCTCCCACCTCAGCGCTTCATTCAAATTAAAACTAATGATTTGATCGCCTTTAAATCCTAAATCTTTATTGAGCATATAGTGCACTTGCTGATTAAAAATAAAGATACTACTAACGAAAAAACAAGCAATGGTAAGTTGGAGAATTAAGAATATCGTTTTGAGCAAAGATCCCTTTTGCGTAGACAAGAAATTGCCTTTCAAAATTGACGTTATCTTTTGTCTTGTTACATACAATGAAACAATTCCACCAGTCAGTCCTGAGATACTAATCAACAACACTAGAAAACAAACGCTCACCATGGTGATAGATAGCTCTATTTGTGTATCTATCATGAGGTTGAGATAAGGCAACATCACTCCCATAAAAAAGACACTAACCCCCAGTGCTATACTCAAGGTTAAGGCTGTTTCAAGGGCGATCTGTCTCACGATATACTTTGTACTCCCGCCGAATATTCGTCTTACCCCCATTTCTTTGGATCGCGATACAAACTGAGTAATGGAAAAGTTGATAAAATTAACTACGGCTAAACTAAAAATAACAACGGCCAATCCCCAAAAAATATAAATCATCTTGAGGTTTCCACTTCCTTCTGGTGTCTGTTTCCCATAGGGACTTAAACGAACCGTAGCTAAATCTTTCAAGAATATAGGATCATTGAGCATGTCTTTTTGCTTCAATTCTTCAACACTTATTCCGTACCTTTTAGCTTCGGGTTTATAGTAATGTTCCTCTAATGTTGCGTGAATAGCCTCCAATGCCTGATCGGGTTTGTCTGTTTTGAGTAATACCCCAAAAAAACGCTCTCGCCAATTCGTTCGTGTTGCAATCATTTGGTCCATCACGGCTATAATTGCCTCGGGCATAAAGCTGCTCTTGTGATTACCTAAGGTAAAAACACCCGTTATCACCATCCACTCCTCATTCACATACACTTCTTTTCCCAAAGGATTTACCCCTGGTCCAAAAATCGCAATGGCTTTTTGTTCTTCTAAAACAAGGCTTCGTTGATCTGGAAAAACCGTTTGTGCAGCTCCATAGACAAACGAATAAGGAAAAAAATCAAAGAAATTACTTTGAGCAGGCAGTACCTTGGTAAGGGTATAGGCTTTTTTGTCCTTTTCAACTACAAGCTCATCATAGCCCGTATAATAGGTGTAATCTTCGATAAAGGGATAGTTCTCTTTCAGTGCTTTTCCCAAGGGAAAAGGTTGGTTGATTGATGTAAAATCCTCATGACGATTCAACACCATAAAAATTTTATCCTTATCGGGATTCGATTGGTTATAGGTGTGTTCCTCTTGATAGTTGATTACAGCCAAGGTGAGGAGGGATAGACCAAAAGCCAACCCCAAGACGGTCAACATAAAATAGAGCTTATTTTTTAACCAATGGTACCGATAAACTTTTAACCAACTAATCAACATACTTATTCATATTTTATATACTCCAATACATTTACTTTTGTTGCTTTATAGGCGCGACTAACTACGATAGCCAAGGTTAATAACACCATAAGTGCCAAACAAACAACATAAACCTCATAGCCTATCTCAATGTGATAAGCATATTCATTCAACCATAAATTCAATACATAATAACTAGGCAATACAGACAGCCCAAACCCTATTCCACAGTAAATCAGATACTGATAGGAAAGTTTTCGTATTAGGCTTGTGGTATCAGCTCCTACTATTTTGCGAATAGCTACTTCTTTTAATCGCGTGCCGATCGAAAAAGAAGAAACTGCAAACAAGCCAAAAAACGCGATAAAAAGAACCAGATAACTCAGGCCTACCATCACTTTTTTCTGAAGTTGCACCTGTTCAAAACTGCGAGCGAATTGCTGATTGACGAATTGATAATCAAAGGGGCTATGGGACTCTGGATTAAAAGTAATCCACAACTCTTCTAACAAAGGAAGTAGCGTTTCCAATTGACCGACATCTACCTTTACAGATACTGTATTAAAATTCGTGTATTCTTCTGATGGTAACATGAACAGCATCGGGCGGATGGCTCGATCCAATCCATTGAAGTGAAAATCTTGAATGACACCTACAATTTGCTTGTTGTTTAATGTCCATCCTTCTAAACCATCTTTTTTTAGTAATTCAAATAACTTTTGGTTGACTAACGCATTTTGGATGCTGTCATTAGCGATAGCTTGATTTAAATAACGACCTTGAACTAATCCAATTTCCATCATTTCTAAATACCCCTCTTCTACATTCGAAACACCAATAACTAGATTTTTACCTTCATAATTCAACGCAATATTATACCCTATGCCCTCCTTACTTCCAAAATCCAAGTCTGTTATTCCTATTTGCTCTATCCCCTTTATCTTCAGTGCTTCTTGTTTAAAAGTTTGATACACCCTATACTTATCATCCTCGTAATTGCGTGATAAAAAAGGGACTTGAATCACCTGATTTCCATTAAAACCTAGATCTTTATTGGTCATAAACTTCACTTGTTCGAAAATAACGTAAGCCGCCATACTAAAACCACACGCTATAGCAAATTGAACAATTAAAAAAGCATTTTTTAACACCCCTCCTTGCCTACTTCGAGTATAATTGCCTTTTAAGATGCGTAACACCCTATAATTAGCAAGATACAATGCTGGAATTATACCACTCAACAGAAGTACAACCACATAGACAACAAGGAGTATCCCCACTATTTCGTGTAGTTGAATTGTGATATTTGAGTGCAAAAAAGAATTGACAAAGGGCAACATCCAAAGCACAAGTACGACACTAATGAGCAATACAAGTATCAGAGTCCAAGATGTTTCCATGACCATCTGTTTGACAATATCAAACTTACTTGCGCCCAATGCTTTTCGTACCCCAACCTCCTTTGCTCGCGAAGGAGCTTGAGATAGAGAAAGATTAACATAGTTAAAAATTGACAAAATCAATAAAACGCTGGATAACCCCACTAAGACCAGTATAAACTGTTTGGAGATACTTGATTCGGGACTATTAATAGCCTTAGACAGATCAAAATGCAGGTCAGGCAAGGCATGTACAACTGTTCTTTGTCTATAAAGTCCTTTTGTTTTCTCGTGAAATTCATCAAGTCCAACCTGATCTTTCTTTGCCAAAGGAAGCAGATATTCTTGTGTATAGAGTTTGTCAATTGCATCTGTTAATGCGTCTCGCTCTTTAGTCATCACTAAAAGCGCGGCGCGACTATGGCTCCAACTCGTCAGTAAATCAGCCTCAACCACCTGAAAATCATTAATTACTGCTTCGGGCATAAAACTACTTCGCGTTTTTCCTAAATCATAAACGCCAACAACAGTATAGACTTCTTCGTCAACCGTTAGTTGTTCTCCTATGGGGTTGTTCTCCCCAAAGAGCAAAACCGCTTTTTCCTTTTCTAAAGCAATTTCATTCGGGTTATTAAAAACGGATGTAGGCGATCCATAAACAAAAGAATAAGGAAAAAAACGAAAAAAACTTTCATTCGACTGTATCACTTTGTCAAAGAAATAGGTTTTCTTCTGGTAGGTTACCTCTTCGTCTGTATACCCATTATACCACAAGATATCTTCTACAAAAGGATGGCGTTCCTTCAAGAGTGAACCTAAAACAAAAGGCTGACTTCCTGAACTATACACCTCACCTTTGCTTTCTACAAAGAAAATTTCTTCTTTTCTGTCGTTCCATTGATCAAATGAATACGCCTCTTTTACGTACAACGCAGACAGCAATACCGCCGTCATCCCCACAGCTAAACACACGAGTGTTAGTAAGAAATACACCTTGTTTTTCTTCCTGTTATTTCGATATATTTTAAACCAATTATTTAGCATATTTATTCGTATTTAATATACTTTAAAACATTCAATCTTGTTGCTTTGTATGCACGGCTAACCACCACAACTAGGGTTAATAGCACAATAAAAAGAAGGCAAACAACATAGACTTCATAGTCGATCGTGATGCGGTAGGCATAATCCTCTAACCATTTATTCAACAAATAATAGCTTGGAAAAACAGACAGGCCAAAACCGATCAAACAGTAGATTAAATACTGATAGGATAACTTTCCGATCAGTCCCTCTCGACTTGCACCTAAAACCTTGCGAATTGCAATCTCTTTTAACTTGGTACCAATCGTAAAAGACGACACCGCAAAAAGACCAAATAAAGCAATAAAGATGACGATATAGCTCAAATAAAACAGCACTCGTTTTTGCTGCTGTATTTTCTCAAACGTTTCTGCAAATTGTTTATCGATAAACTGATAGCTAAAAGGCGCCTTAGCCTCTGGATTAAATGTAAGCCACAATTTTTCAAGCGCAGGAAGAAATGTGTCGAGTTGTTCTACATCTACCTTCATCGTTACCTCCGTAAAGTAGCTATTTTCTGCATTGGGCAACATAAATATCATAGGATTAATGGGGGTTTCTAACCCACTGGTATGAAAATCCTTGACCACTCCGATTACCATTTTGTCATTAAGTTTGAGTCCTTCCACACTCGTTTCCCCTAATTCTTGAAGTAGTTTTTCATTGATGAGGATATTTTGAATACTATCATTCGCCAAATTGGTATCTAACCAACGTCCCTCTTTCAACTCCATTTCCATCATCTCAAAGTAAGAGGCCTCTGCCTTGATATTCATCGCCATGATCTGAGGATTCTCCTTATAAGCGAAAATACTCAAGTCAGACATCCCGTAGTTATTTCCAAATCCCAACCCTGAAACAGCCACCTGCTCAATTCCCTTTATTTTTAAAGCTTCCTTTTTAAACGTTTCATATTGCTGCACTTTTGTTCCGTCGGTGACTTCGGGCAAAAAGTGAAAAGCAACCACTTGCGAACCATTAAAGCCCAGCTCCTTTTTGGTCATATAAGCGGCTTGTTGATAGACAACATAAGTTCCCACACTAAACCAGCAAGCGATAGCAAATTGCACGATAAGAAAGCTATTTTTAATCCAGCTTCCAGAACGAGAACGAGAAAAATCCCCTTTTAATACCCGTAAAACACGGTATTGGGCGATATAAAGTGCAGGAATTAATCCGGCCAACAGCAGTATTAAAACATACACCCCAACAAACAAGAAGACAAATGCAGTGAATTGCACGGAGATATCTACTTTTAAATAAGCGTTAGCAAAAGGCCTCACTCCTAAAAAAAAGAAAACACTTAATCCAAAAGCAAGACAAATCGTCCACGATGTTTCCATCAAATTTTGCTTGATAATCGTCCATTTAACCCCACCCAATACTTTTCGCACGCCAACCTCTTTAGCGCGATATAGAATCTGAGAAAGCGCTAAATTGACGTAGTTAAACAAGGACAATAAAAACATCAAGCCAGATAAACCAACAATGATGTAAACCATTTTTACATTCGCTTTGGGTTCTAGTATATTTCCTGTTATAGTCGCCTCCCTTTGGAAGTGAATCTCAGGCAGGTGATGTAGTTTTGTATCTAGCGCAATAATCCCTTTCATTTGCGTAATAAAATCATCCACTTCCATATTCGACTCTGCAGCCCAAGGAGTAAAGTAATACGTTTTGTACAGCGCTTCTATTGCTTGTATGGTTTCTGAAGGATGCTTCGTCTTTACTAGAATGCCCACTTTCGGTTGCCTCCAAGCGGCTTGTTGTTCTGCGGACAAAAACTGATACGTATTGACAACAGCTTCTGGCATAAAGCTACTTTTCTTGTTTTCTAAGGCGTATACCCCGACCACCGTGAAAAAATCCTCGTCAATTTTAACCTGTTCGCCTATCGGATTCACTCCTTGCCCAAACAACAAATCCGATTGCTTCTTTTCCAATACTAATTCATTCGGATGTTGAAACAACCCTTCTTTGGTTCCATAGACTAGGGTGTACGGAAAGAAATCAAAAAAGCTTTGATTGGTAGCCAATATCTTATCCAAACGATATTCTTTTGTTTGGTGTTCTACAACTAGCGATTGATACTGTCCATAAAGCAAATAATCGTCAATCCACTGGTACTCTTCTTTTAATTTTCCAGCTAGAGGAATAGGATGCCCACTTAGGATGACTTTCCCTCCACCACTTTCGACAAAATAAATCGTTTCCTTGTTTTCATTCCATTGATCAAACGAATATTCTTCCTTAAAATAAAGTGTCGACAACAATACAGCCGTTATACCGATGGCTAAACACAAAAGAGTCAATAAGAAATACACCTTGTTTTTCTTACTGTTATAAACATAAATTTTAAACCAATTTTTCAGCATACATTATTCGTATTTAATGCGTTTAATAAAATCAACTCTTGTGGCAATCTGCACTTTGGTCCAAAGGATCAGATAAACCAGACCGACAATTAATAGAAAGGAAAACACAAAGGGATATTCTACTATTTCTTGTCTGTATTTAAATTTGTTTAACCAGGCATCCATAATCCAGTAAACGGGATATACGGCGGCTAAACAAGCCCATACCACAGCGGTAAAAAATGGTTTTCCAAAGAGGAAAAAAAGTTCACGCGTACTAGCGCCAATTATTTTTCGGATAATAATCTCTTTTTGTCTTTGTTCTAAATAGAGCGATAGACTTGCGTAAAGGCCAAATAAGGCCATAAAAACAACGGCAACATTCCAAATGAAAAACATGCGTTTTTGAGATTTAATATGTTGATAGTTTCCTTCAAATTGTTTAGAAATGGTTTGCTGTTGAAAAGGATATTCATAATCGACATGGACAATCCAAAACGCTTGCAAACGCTCTAAAGTTTCTGCTTGATTAACAGTTGGGTCCAATTCGATAGACAAATAATTAATTCCGTAGGGAAGAAACTCAATATCTTTCCATTGAAATAGCAGAATAGGTTGAATTGCATCTTCAAACCCAGCACTAAAATAATTTTTCACAACCCCTTCAATAAGGTAAGTACTTCGATCATACGAAATAACATTACCCAAAGCCTCTTGAGGCGTAACCCCCATTTTGGTGGCAAACTTTTCGTTGATCCATACTTTTGGCAGGCTGTCTACTTCTATAGGTTGATAGGCGATTTTTTCAAAGCCGACCATATCGATATAGCGACCATCTACCCCCTCCATCACAAAATCAGGTATTTTCTGCATCCCATAATAAGCCGTGTACTTATTTTTAATCGACTTATCTTCATAGGAAATAGTGGCTAATGCAGCTGTTTTAACTCCCTTAATCTTCTCGATTTCACGTATAAGTTTATCATTGCGGTAGAATTTACGGCGAATCTGTTGGGTAAACAGTTTGACTTGCACCACTTGATCTCCCTGAAAACCACGCGGTTTTTCTTCCATAAAATCTACTTGTCTTGCAATAATCCATCCACCTACAACAAAGAAAAAAGCAATGGTCATTTGGATAAATAGGCTCCCCTCTCTCAATCGAAGTCCTTTCTTTCGCTTTTTACACGCTTTCACTTGATAGAACTGACCAACGAGTCGAGTAACATAAAGGGAAAGAATACCTCCAGCAAAAAGCACAACAATACAGATGACGAACACAATTCCACTCCAAAGTACCTGATGCTTGATCTGAATCGACTTGTGTAAAAATGCATTGTAAATAGGCATGCTAAACTCCACAAGCATGAGCGCAATTCCCATCGCCATTAAGACGTTTAACAGCGTTTCAAATCCAATTTGAAGTCTCAATTGCCCTTTCGAACTACCGAGCATCGCGCGAACTTGAAATTCTTTCAAGCGCGATAAAATTCCCGCTTGGTTGAGGTTGATGTAATTTAATACAGCCAATAAAAAAATTAAAATAGAACAACCAACCAGCAGGCTTAGAGTTTCTTTATTTGTTTTTCCTTCTAACAAAGCCGTTTGCTTCGAAACAAAACGCCCTTCTTTTAGGGGGGAAAGAAAAACATTGTACTTCTCAACCTGTTCTCCCGTTTCGACCAATTGATCTTGATTGTTTTCAATCCAGCTAATCAACCTTGACGTCATAGACGAAAGGTCATTGCCCGATTTCACCCGAACGAGTAACCCTCCTCCGTGCTCTTGCCACAGCGAAGGTTCTACCTCATCATTCCACTCCATATGCATCAACACCACATCCGGCATAATCGTTGCCTTGTGATCTAGCTTGTAGACACCCGCTACTTGATAAGGGCTGTGGGCCAAAGATAAAGTCTGACCGATCGGGTCTTGGTGTGGGAAAAATTGTTGAGCTACTTTTTCAGAAATGGCTATGCTCATAGGATGTTTGATTACCTCATTTGCACTACCATACACAAACTCAAAATTAAAAAAGTCAAAAAACGTGGGTTGTGTATTTAATATTTTATGGACAATCGCTTGCTGAAAATTGCTTTCTGCGTAAAAATCGATATAGTCTAAGGCATAGTAGCAATAGTTGTCAATTGCTCCTTCTTGCAATAATTGAGGGCCTACAGCGGCAGGAACAACAATCGCATTGGCTTCTTCACCAACAGTAACATTGACTTCGTAATATTGTTCTACATGAGCAATCCATTTATTGTAACTCCATTCATCTTGTAAGAAGAACAAAGACAGTAACAAACACGCAATACCGATGGCCAAACCCAAAATTGTCCAACAAAAGAACAACATCGATTTTTGTATGTTTTTACTAAATGTATTAAACCAGCTGAACAACATAGTGATTGCTTAATTTGACTTGACAGACCCCATCGAATCTGTGTATTTTTTTAGTTCTTTTGGTGTATTATAGTAGATCACTCGCCCCATAGAATCTGCATAGGCATTTAAGCTTTCGATCGGATAGACCTCTGCTTTTCCCATTGAATCTGCTTCTACCTTGACAAACTTCGCTTTCAAATTTTTTCCATCAAATTTGGCAGCGCTATCCACATTAATCGTTAGGTTTTCTACATCTCCTGTTACCGTAGCACTAGAGGCACTATCAAGATTCACTTTACTATTTTTGGCTGTAATATCTCCCTTGTACTTCGAAGCAGAATCTAAATTAATTGTGACATTCGTCGCTGTAAAATCAGCCGTTATGTAGGCCGCAGCTTCTGCTTTTAGTACTACCGTCCCTCCTTGAACACGTCCATTTACGCGTACGTTTGCCGTAGTACTTACGTAGTAATCCACAATTTTAGATTGACTAATAAACACTTTTGCTCTATTATCGCGAATCGACCTTTTCGTTTTTTTGACATTCATATCCACATATAATGTTGACCCCGTTTGTCTTATCGAAACATGGTTTAAGTCTTCTTGCGTTCCTTCCACGCGAACCGTATTGGAATCTGAAGTTGCATCCACTTGAATATCTAGTGGCATAGACGCAACTAATTTGGTAACTTCACCTGCAATAACATGGTTTTGTTTTACTTGTCCGTTGACCAATAGGCTAAAGAGAAATAACAATAACCCTAAGAAAAAACGTATCATAAGTTTTGTTTTTTATACCGTAAATACATCTACGATTTTTGTATTGATTTTTTCGGATAAAATCATTCCATCTTTCATCAAAATGGTGCGTTCAGAATAAGAAGCATCATGATGCGAGTGAGTAACCATAATGATGGTAGCTCCTTGTTGGTGTAATTCGGTCAAAAGCTCCATCACTTCAGCTCCGTTTTTACTGTCTAAATTTCCTGTAGGCTCATCGGCAAGGATAATCTTCGGATTGTTAATCAAAGCACGTCCAACTGCAACACGTTGTTGTTGTCCTCCTGAGAGTTGTTGAGGATAGTGTTTCAAACGGTGTACGATATTTAATCGCTCTGCAATTTCCATTACTCTTTTCTTGCGTTCACTGCTGGGAACTTTGTTGTAGATCAACGGCAATTCGATATTGTCATACACCGACAATTCATCAATTAAATTGAAATTTTGAAAAATAAACCCAATATTCTCTTTGCGAATTGAGGCACGTTGATTTTCTGTCAACCCTACCATTTCCTTCTCCAATAGACGATAACTACCCGAAGTAGTGTCATCCAACAAACCAATAATATTCAACAGGGTGGATTTTCCACATCCTGAGGGTCCCATCACGGAGATAAACTCTCCTTTTTTAACTTCTAATGACACTTCATTTAAAGCGGTTGTCTCTACTTCTTCTGTTTGAAAAACACGAGACAATTGTTTGATTTCTATAACCATAACTACTCTTTTAGCTGTAAATAATTCACTCTTAAATAATCTTTATAACTTGAAATAATCACCTGTTCCCCAGCGGATAATCCAGAAACGACTTCGTAATAAGCAGGGTTTTCCCTCCCTATTTCTATGTTTCTACGCGATGCTTTTCCCTCTTGTAAGACATAGACCCACTCGCCCTTAGTGTCCGTAAAAAAGCTTCCTTTCGCCAAGAGTAAGCGTTGTTCTTTACCTGATAAAAACAACTTGATTCCCATACTATTTCCCTCTTGTAATCTCAATTGATCCACCGCACTGAAATTAAGCTGTACTTCAAATCGCCCGTTGACAATTTCTGGTAATACTTTGCTTACTTCTACCTGCACAATTTGCCCTTTAATATCCACTTGTCCTTTTTGCCCAACCACAACGCGATCTAAATAAAACTCATCGACATTCGCCACTAACTTATATCCTTCTAACACGTCTATTTTACCAATGCTTTCCCCTGCGTTATACGTTTTTCCTAACATAGGGTCAAACGAGGACAATCGACCCGAAATAGGTGCCTTAAGCAAGAAATTCTGTTTGTTTTCTCTCAGCTTCTCCAAGCTGCGCTGGATAACGATTAAAGATTGGTTGATCTGTTGCACCTGGACGTGATTAGATTGCTTCTCTTTTTCCACGCTTTGCTCCATCAACGCTTTGCGTTTTTGTTGATAAGAAAAACTCTCTGCCGTTTGATTCCATTCATTCAAAGATAAAATCTCTTGGTCAAATAGTTTCTTATTCAGCGTATATTGTAGCTCTGCATTTTTATAATCGTATTCAATGCTAATGAGATCTTTCATCAACCCAATTTCTTGGTTGCGTATATTCATCAAATTGACATTTAAATTATTCATTTGCTCAATCAAGGAAGATTCTTGTGACATATAGGCTAATTCAGAACTCGGATTGTGCAACAAAACCAAAGGATCACCTTGCTGAATCACGCTTCCATTCTCGACAAATATTTCACTAACAGCACCTCCTTCTGGAATATTGATTAAAAGCGATTGCAAAGGTTCTACCTTCCCTTGAATGGAAATATACTCTTCGAAAACACCTTCCTTCACTTCGGTTACTCGAATTTCCTTCTTAGATACATTGAGTACAATATCTTGAAAAAAAGTAAAATAGGAGGTCAACCCTAAAAGAAGCACTCCACCAATTATTAGCAAAATCTTTTGTTTTTTTCTATTTTTACGAGGTAAAACTCTATCCATAGTACGCTGATTTACAAGAGTAATGACAAAAATGTGCCAAGAAAGAATAGAGACATAAACACCTATAAATCAAAAAGATAAATATAAAACCATTTACAGAGTGTCCGATAGTGAACACCTTACTGTTCGGTTTTAACGTATACAGCCCTTCGATATGAGAAAAACAAATGCCACAATCCTTGTTCTAGATGACAATACAGAAGTTCTAATTGCCGCTAAACTGCTTTTAAAACGTCATTTCGAATCTGTTCTAACGAATAATAACCCTAAAAAAATCTTTGAAATTCTACAAGAAACCCCTGTAGATGTCATTATACTAGACATGAATTACCGCGTGGGTTTTGAGGATGGAAAAGAGGGGATTTTCTGGTTTAAGGAGATTAGGGCAAACTACCCTCAGGCACAAATTATCCTCATGACCTCTTATGGCCATGTTGAAACGGCTGTTGAAGGGATTAAACTAGGCGCTATTGACTACATCTTAAAACCGTGGGACAACGATCACTTGATCGACATTGTCAAAAAAGCGGTGCAACAACGACGCAAAAAAGAACAAGAACCCGTTGTTAAGACAGAAGCACCCTCTTATTTTGAAGGAACTTCTCCAGCCATCCAAAAAACCTATCACATGGCACAACGCGTTGCTCAAACCGAAGTGAATACCTTGATTTTGGGTGAAAATGGAACGGGAAAATACGTGTTAGCGGAATATATACACAACCATTCGACACGTAAAGCACAACCATTTATTCATGTAGATTTGGGATCCCTCAATGCCAATCTCTTTGAGAGTGAATTATTCGGTTATGCCAAAGGAGCCTTTACAGATGCCAAACAAGATACAGCAGGTCGATTTGAAGCCGCACATGGAGGAACTATTTTTCTGGATGAAATTGGCAATGTACCCCTACACTTACAGGCTAAACTACTGCAGGTAATACAATCAAAATCTGTAATTCGCCTTGGCGAATCACAACCCCGTCCTGTCGACGTGCGAATTATTACAGCGACCAATGCTGATATTGAAACAGAAGTTGCGCAAAAAGAGTTTAGAGAAGACTTATACTACAGAATCAATACAGTTGTTTTACCTTTACCTGCACTAAGAGAACGCAAAGAGGATATCCCTGCCTTGCTCGACTTTTTCATAGCGCAATATGCAACAAAATACCAAATTGAGATTCCTAAGATTCAACCTCACACTTTAGACTCGCTTTGCCATTATGAATGGAGAGGAAATATACGCGAAATGCAAAACCGCGTTGAACGCGCGCTGATTCTAACAGATGCAGGAGAACTAAACCTGCAAGATTTTGGAATCTCTGCGGCTGTAATTAAGGAAACACCCCTTGATGATTCCACCCTTCAAGATATCGAGCGAACGACCATCATTCGCACACTTGAAAAATGCAGTGGCAACATCAGTCAAGCAGCAGATGAGCTAGGCTTATCGCGTGCAGCCTTGTATCGCAGACTCGAAAAGTACAATATTAAAAACTAACAACCACCGCATATGTCATTCCACCTCAAAGTTTTTATGCGTATTCTGGTGATCATCGGCTTATCCTTGATTGCCGTTTGGTTGTATTTACAGGCGTATACCTATACTTTCTTCATTGCCATACTCGTAATTATTGGTTTCTTGATTGAGCTATATTCTTTTCAACGCAAGTATTACAGCATCATTGACCGCTTAGTCTTGGCGATGATTTACAATGATTTTTCCTTGAAATCAAACAAAAAACAAGCCAACGAGACCTTTCACAATTTACAACAGCTCTATCAAAAATTACAACACGAACAGGAGCAAAATGAAGTCAAGGAATTGGTTTACCTCAACATTCTCAACAACCTAGAAACGGGAATTGTTATTTTTGAACGCAACAAAAACAATTGGGATATTTTCTTGATCAACGATTACTTTGCCAAACTATTCGATATTCCCAAAGTTAAGTCTTGGAAAAATCTTTCGCGTTTATTGCCGAATTTGACACATCATCTTGAACAATTGGAGTTTAAAGAGTCTAAAAACTCCCTTGATATGCGAATTGAAGGGGAAGAAAAACAGACGTTTATCTTACAAACATCGATTACTACAAGTCAAAACCAAGAATTTTATATTGTCTTACTTGATTCGATCCAAAAAGTATTGGACAAGAAAGAAAAAGACACCTGGGAAAACTTAATGAAAGTAATTTCACATGAGATCATGAATTCCTTAACGCCTATACATTCGTTAGCCCACAATACCTTAGGTATTCTTGAAGAAGATTCGCCCCTAACAGCGGATGACATGGATGATTTAAAATTGAGTATACAAACCATTGCCAATAGAACGGATCACTTGCGTCAGTTTATCGATAACTACCGCAAGCTAACGATGCTTCCAAGTCCTCAAAAAGCTTGGGTAAACAGCGCTGAGATTATCACAAATAGCATAGCTATACTCAAGCCTATCTGCCAACAGTACAAAGTGGATTTACATTCGGCAATCGAAACACAAGTATCGCAGTACTGGGACGCAAAGCAAATGGAGCAAGTATTCATCAATCTATTGACGAATGCTATTTATGCCGTAAAAAATCAGCATGAAAGAACGATTCAAGTCCACGTATTTGAACGCAACAATCGCCTGTGGATTGATATCATAGACAACGGAAAAGGGATTCCGGAAGAAATAAAACCCAAAATTTTCATTCCGTTTTATACTACAAGAGCCGATGGTGCAGGGATTGGATTGCCCTTGTCTAAAAATATTGTAGAAATGCACAACGGTTACTTAACCTTTAACCGAAAAGAGGAACTAACTTATTTCAGTCTTAATTTTCCGCTGAACTAATTTAGAATTGCACAGGGGGAATCCAAAGGATTGACGCAAAGTTTTGCACTTGATTATCTTTGACCTCAACCCCTTCGCTTTCAAGCAGTTGCTGCATCAAATTGGAACCATCGAAGTGATGTTTTCCACTTAACATCCCCAATCGATTCACCACACGGTGTGCAGGAACAGAGTCGTCAAAATGAGAAGCATTCATCGCGTATCCCACCATTCGCGCAGAACGAGGAGCACCAATTGCTTTTGCAATCGCACCATACGTAGTCACTCTTCCAAAAGGAATCTCGCGAACTACGCCATACACACGTTCAAAAAAAGAGGGTGTATCAGGCATTAACGCAGTAATTTATAGAGCGTAATCAAACAGATAATCCCCGTAATAGATCCGATAACATAATTTATATTTCGCATGAGAAAAGTATTTTCATTAGCGACTTTTCGGAAAATAGAAATATAGGAGTAAAACATCAAACCAGAGCCTATCACAACTCCAGTAGAAAAAATAACCGTATACGCCCATTCAAAAATAGGATAGGCATAAGAGGCTAACGTAACGCTTAGGAAAACATAATACGGGATAGAAAACACGTTGATTAAGGCTAATAAAGCCCCGTATATATATGGGTTTTTTAAACGATTCACCTCGTCGTTGTCCTTTTTCTCCTTCCGTTTGGCAAAAACCAAAAAGTATAGCGTCAACGATCCAAAAATAACCAATCCTATTTCGTGCAGAATTTCAGTGATAAAAGGACTAGAATCAATCAGTTTAGCAAAGAAAATCGCAACATAGGTTTGAATGAAAATAATGGATAAAGCACCTGCAATATATAAAATAGACGCTTTTTTTCCCCTTTCTTGTGCTACTTTAACAGCAGTCATATTCAATAACCCCGGAAGAGAAACACCTATCACTGCCGCTAAAAAGCCAAATAATAATAAGATAAAATAGTGATCCATCCGCTATTTAATTCTGAATTGAATATAAGTAATGGCTTTATTTTGTTCTAAATATTGGGATTCATAAAACGTTTGGATTTCCGTTACAACTGAAGGAGCTCCCTCGTTTTTATAAACATGGTGATTGGCATAAATTACTTCGTGACCTTCACCATGTAGCAAGCCTAACGTATACCCATGCATAAATTCACTATCCGTTTTCAAGTTAACGACACCGTCCTCCGTTAAAATGCCTTTATAACGCTGTAGAAACTCTGTGTTCGTTAAACGGTGTTTCGTGCGCTTGTACTTAATTTGCGGATCTGGAAAAGTAATCCAGATTTCACTTACTTCTTCTTTTTCGAAAGCAAATTCAATCAATTCAATTTGAGTACGCAAGAAAGCTACATTGGTTAGTCCTTCCTCAACAGCCGTTTTCGCTCCTCTCCAAAAACGAGCCCCTTTGATGTCGATTCCTATAAAGTTCGTATTGGGAAAACGACGAGCCAACTCTACCGTATATTCTCCTTTTCCACAGCCTAATTCCAAAACAATAGGGTTATTGTTTTTAAATACTTCCGATGCCCATTTGCCTTTTTGTGGCAATTTGGCAATCATTTCTTCTCTTGATGGTTGGAAAACATTACCAAAAGTTTCGTTTTCTCTAAATCGCTTTAACTTGTTTTTACTTCCCACAGGGTTATTCGTTTAAATTCGACGCAAAATTAAATAATTATCACGAAAGTAAAACCTTTTTATAGGGAACACAAATTAACTTCCGCTTTCTGTAGATCCTTCAACTGCTTTTTCTAAAGTAAAAGAAAACTCCGAGCCATAACCATAACTACTCTCTACATAGATATGCTCGTCATGTGCCTCAACGATATGCTTAACAATGGATAAGCCCAACCCAGACCCTCCGACACTTCGCGCACCACTTTTATCAATGCGATAGAAGCGCTCAAATAAGCGTGGAATATGCTCTTTGCGAATGCCCAATCCGTTGTCGGTAATGCGGATAATTAATTTATTCTGCACTAAGTTCTCAATGCTAACTTCTGTTGTTCCCTTTTCTTTTCCATACTTAATTGAGTTTTCAATTAAATTGGTGATCACTTGTCCGATGCGTTCTTTGTCGCCCAAAACGTAAATTGGCTTCTTATAGCCCATATCAAACAACAGGGAAATATTCTTCTTTTTAGCTTTGTACTCTAGAAAGTCAAAGGCATTCTGGATCATCTCAATCAGGTCAAACTCCACAATATTCAAGTGTAAGTCACCCGACTCTAACTTGGAAATCATATCCAAGTCTTGTACAATATAGATCAAGCGATCTACCCCTTGTGCTGCACGCTCTAAGTAGCGATCGCGCACTTCTAAATCATCTATTGCACCATCTGTTAACGTTTCTAGATAGCTCTGAATCATAAACAGCGGCGTCTTTAATTCGTGTGATATGTTTCCTAAAAACTCCCTCCTATACTCCTCTCGAACTTGCAACGATTCGATCTCAATCTTTTTATTGGTTGCGAACCTTTCAATCTCTTCCGTCAGCGTTTTCATATCTGTCGTAACCGCATTAGCTCGGAAGTCCGTGTGTTCTAAAAGCGAAACTTTATCGTAAATCTTCTTAATTCGACGATAGATAAAATGCTCCACTCGATATTGAATGACAAAAAAAGAAGCAAAATAAACCAAAATCGTATGAACGATAAGGAGTTTACCCAATCCTTCTTGAACTAAAAAAACAAAGGGAAGCGTAATAATAAGAGAACAAATGGTTATCAATAAAGCTGACTTAACAGCAAATTTATAAGATTTTTTAAAGCGTATTGACATTCAATTACATATCTAATTTATAACCTACTCCTTTTATTGTTTTAAAACAATCATCTCCCACTTTTTCTCTTAATTTTCGAATGTGAACGTCAATTGTTCTTCCTCCAACAACTACTTCATTACCCCATACGCGATCTAAAATTTCTTCTCTTGTAAAGACTTTGCCTGGTTTTGAAGCCAGCAAGTACAACAATTCGAATTCTTTTCTAGGTAAAGATAGCTCTACCCCATCAATCATGATTTTATATTCATCGCGGTTGATTTCAATATTGCCAATTTGAATTACATCGCCTTGTTCTGCTTCTTCAATTGTTTTTAAACGGCGCAACAATGCTTTAATCTTACTCATTAAAACCTTTGGCTTAACAGGTTTGGTGATGTAATCATCTGCTCCAGCGTCAAACCCTGCTACTTGTGAATAATCTTCACCTCTAGCCGTTAAAAAAGCAATAATTACGTTTTGCAAGCTGTCTATCTTACGAATATGTTCACAAGCTTCCATTCCGTCCATTTCTGGCATCATCACATCCAAGATAATAAGGTGCGGAAGCTCTTTTTTAGCTTTCTCAATAGCCTCTTTTCCATTTCTTGCTGTGCTTACTTGATACCCTTCTTTCTCTAAATTATAACTGATAATCTCAATTATATCTTGTTCATCATCAACCAACAAGACCTTAATGTCTGCGTTTTTCATGCTTTAAGTGTGTGTGTTATAAATCAGTCCAAAGATAAAGATAATACATTATGTTAAGTAAAGTTTACAATTATTTAATGTGATAACCATTTAATAACGTTTACTGTAAAATGTGTTAAAGAAGCGATAACACACAAGACATATTTACGCTTGTTCTTTGCACTAGCTTAAATAAAATAAGAATTATGAAATCAATGTTACTATTCGCTCTATTATTTATTAGCCAAATAGTTGGAGCATCTAATGGAACGATTAAGGGGCTTTTACAAGACTCCACAACCAAAGAACCGCTAGCTTTTGCTTCTGTAAGCATCAAAGGAACGACACAAGGTGTAAATACAGATTTAGACGGTTTCTTTACCATAGAAGTACCGGAAGGAACGCAAACCTTGACTTTTAACTATGTTGGATATACTTCTACAGACAAAACCATAGAGGTAAAACCCAATCAAACGATAGAAGTAACGGTTGATTTAATTTCAGAAAGTGTACAACTCGAAGGAGTTGTTGTACAAGCTACACGCTCAAAATCCAGAGAAGCTACCTTGTTAATTGATCAACAACGCTCGGTTGAGATGAAACAACATATTGGATCGCAAGAACTTGCTAGAAAAGGAGTAAGTGATGTTGCGAGTGCCGTAGCCAAAACAACAGGAGTAGCCAAACAAGAAGGTTCGGGAACTATTTTTGTTCGTGGACTGGGAGACCGATACAATAGCACCTCCTTAAACGGATTGCCATTAGCCTCTAATGATCCTGAAAAGAAAAACATCGATTTGAATATTTTCTCTACCGATATTGTAGAGTACATTGCGATTGACAAAACGTATTTTGCAAGAAATTACGGAGATTTTGCAGGTGGAAATATTGACATTATCTCCAAAAATCACGCAGGAGAAGGTTTTGTAGAAGTAGGATTAAGCTCGAATATCAACACCAACGCTGTAAAACAAGACAACTTTAAAACGTTATCTAACCGCAGTTTCTTTGGTTTTTCCGACACCAAAATACCAGGTAATGCACTAAAAGGATACCATTTTAAGAACTCAACCCAAAGCGATACACGTAGTCCTTGGGGGGCTGGCTTAAGCATTAATACAGGAAAATCATTCTTCTTTGGCGAATCTGCTTTACATTTATTTGCAACGGCTTCATTTGGCAACAACTTCAAACAAAAAGAGGGAATTACAAGAACTGCACAAGCACAAAACTCATTCACAAAAGATCTAAATCTAGAAGCTTTTGAATACAGTACAAACACAACGGGAATGTTAAATGCTAAATTTGATATCAACGCAAACAACTCCCTAAAATACAATTTCTTAGTTGTAAACGATTCAAAAGAAAAAAATGAAGATTACCGCGGATATGTAAGAGATATTACTTTAGATAACTCCGATTATACACAGATCAACAGACAAACCTACCGTCAAGATCGCTTAATGGTAAACCAATTATTGGGTAATCACAACTTAACAGAGCAAATTGACTTAAACTGGGGAGCTGCTTTCAATACAATTTCAGCTCAAACACCAGATAGGCAACAATACACCTTAAACAAATTAAAAGACATTGACAGCTACCAATTTTCTATTAACTCTAGATCAGACAACAACCGTTACTTTGAAGATCTAAAAGAAAATGAACTAGCGGCGAATATTGCAGCAGATTACAAATTTGCTAAGAACGAAGAAAATTTATTCGATGGTAAATTAACCGTGGGCTACAACTTCAGAAAAAAAGACAGAAATTTTAAAGCGACTCAGTTTGTATTCCAAATCAACAGAGAATACAACAATAACATCAATCCAAACGCTTTAGATCAGTTCTTCAATCAATCTAATTTTGACAAGGGTTACTTCGACATCTATACTTTTAGAGGAGGTTCTGGTACACCTAATGCATTAGTACCGCAGACCTATGATGGAGAATTATTTATCCATGCAGGTTTTGTAAACGTAGAATATCGATTAACAGACAAATTATCTGGATCTTTAGGTGCGCGTTTCGAAACTATTTCGCAAGATGTTACGTGGCAAACGCAACTTGATGCCAATCAAACAAGCAACAAGTTTACAAAAAATGCTTTCTTACCTAGTTTGTCTTTAAAATACGAAGCAAACGACAACAACAACTTGCGTTTCGCTTTATCCAAAACCTATACATTACCTCAATTTAAAGAAAGAGCGCGTTTCATCTATGAGGACGTAACAGAAATCAAAGTAGGTAACCCTGATTTATACGCTTCTGATGATTACAACGTAGACTTGAAATGGGAATACTTCCCTCAAACAGATGAAGTTATTTCAGCAACCGTATTCGGAAAGTACATCAAAAACCCTATCAATGAAATCGTTTCAGCTTCTTCTTCCAACGATATTACATACGCGAATACAGGAGATTATGGATATGCTGCAGGATTAGAAGTTGAAGTTCGCAAAACCTTATTTAGCTTTGACGATGCTTTAACGAACAAAATTACAGGAGGGTTAAATGCATCATTGATGAAAACGTATCAAAAACTTGATAATGAAAAAGTAAACAGAGAAAACAAATATTTAAGCACTTCTTTTACCCACGACAATGCAAGTTTTACAGGAGCTTCTGATTTATTACTCAATGCAGACATCTCGTATATCAAAGAATGGGAAAGAGATCAAAAATTAATGGCAACACTATCGTATGCCCATTTCTCAGACAAACTTTATTCGTTAGGAACGGAACAAAGTGGAAACTTGGTTGACAAAGCATTTGGATTTTTAGATTTTGCTTTCAAGTATGATTTCTCTAAGAAATTCGGCATGAGTTTTAATGCGAGAAACTTGCTAGATCCAGCTATAGAAAGAAAACAAGAAAACACAACCCAAGACGTTTTAGTCCAATCATACAAACTTGGTCAGAACTTCAGTTTAGGGTTTAAATATACCTTCTAAATCAAAATATCCTGTTCACAGAAAAGCCTGCATAGTATGCGGGCTTTTTTGTGTTTTACTCTACACACTCTATTTCATAGGATTTAGTGATCTGATTGAATGCTACATCCAATTGATAAACCCCTACCTCTTCAAATTGAAAATCAAACTGAGCGCTATTCGAACGCAATACAATACAACCTGTTTGGGTGTAAATGGAATAAATAGACAAGGGGGCTACAACTGCTACTGTTGGAGCAACCTGTTTAAGGATCCCTTGTTTTACGCTACCTTGCGCTGCTTTCGTTGGTTTTGGAGTTTCATAATAGATCGATAAACCAAACCCAACCTTCTTTTTAGCTCCCTTGATATAGCGCAACGTCCAAACGATTGCTGTATCTGTACTAAGCTGTCTTGGACGTATACTCTTTTTTTCCAGGGGAGAAAGAGTGCGTTGAATGATCCTTGTAAAAGAGCTTGATTCTTCATTTGTTTGTACTTCAACATAAGCTGGTTCCACAGTAGGAGGTTGATAACCAATGGTGGTTCCCAGAATAACCTTAACGCGATCCTTACCACTAATTTTAAACTTGTTATCTTTTGGGCTTTCAACCGAAATACAAGGTAGCACGATCAGTTCTTCTAACGTATTCGCTACAGCTCTTATCGTACGTCGAAAACGCTGTCGCTGCACGCCTAAACGATCATACACACATTCAATGACATACTCTCCTGGCCTTGAGAAAGACAAAGACATCGTTCTATCTTTGATAAAGTGCTCTTGAAAAACCTCACTATCTGGCATTTTAATGCGCCATTGAACTAAGAGGGGGTTTATATTTGCCCCATTTTTAAACTCGGCAGCCAACACAAGACGACTGCCTATTCGAACACTTTCTACAGGGGGAAGAACCGTTAAAAGATCGCTACACTCAACGGTAAATTCTGGTGTGGGGATCGCTGTTTGACGCACTAAGTTTTTATACACCTCCACTTGATACGAATTGACATTCACACAATCAAAGATCACTTGTACTGCGGTGCCTCTTTGTTTAAACGAATCCTTCCCTTTAGAAGTGAAGATATAAGCCGTATGATTGCCAGGGTGAACATCCTTAGCACTAACCTTAATGCGCAACTGCTCTTTTTGCCTTGTAGTTAATTTAATATCACTGTGTAACGTAATACCAACACGATCACCCACAACCATTTTTTCCTCCGGAGTTACACTTAGTTGTAAAGATGTTATTGTAGCATCTTCCACTACCTCCAAATAGTAATAAAAATTTTCTTCATACGTTTTACTTACTCCCAATTGTGGTGAAGGCGATACCCCAATCAGGTAAACACCTGCGCTTTGGGGTTGCCAACTAAAAGCCCGATGTTTCGTGCTATAAGTTTGATACCCCTCTCCAACAGCATGGAGTACTATTGTTTTTCCTGTTTTACCTACTTCCAATACTCGGGAACCTTCCCTTGCATAAAGCACACTCCAAGTGATGTTTTTCGACTCTTCTTTACCTCTAGTCGCAGCAGTAAAGATTAATTCATCTCCTTTCAGTATGCGCAAAGCACGCGGATTATCTCGCATAAGGCTGCCCCAGTGGAGTTGCTCTAGATTACACAACGTCAATTCTTCTACTTGAGAAACATAAGACGTGGCTTGAGCTGGATAGCTTCTAAAATCTACGCGCTTTACCCTTGTCGTTTTCCCTTTGCTGAACGCTTGTTCTTTTTCTAGCTTATGAACGTCCTCCATACCGTCCACCTGACCTGTAGTCTGTATGGATAATACACCTCCTTTTCCACAGCGCAACGTGCCCGTTTTCGTTAAAATCCCCCTTCCATCAATAGTGTGAACCGATTCTTTAGCATCCATCTCCCAATTGCCAGAAGGTTGATATACACACGTTTTATCCCTTCCTTTTTTATGCTTGCATTGTTGAAAAGGAGAAGATCCCGATTCAAATTGAGTATCTTCAACAGTGGCGATAAGTTTATCTACTGCATTGAGGTAGTACTTTTGATGCGTAGTGATTGAAAGTGACGCAAAAATAGTAGGATTCCCTGTACACATACAGGTCGCCCCTGAACAGACCACTAGATCTGAAAAAGATTGTGTGACTGCCGCCACTAAAATTGACGTTGGTTCTGCTGTTTTTTCCTTCATTTATTTCCTGCATAATCGTTATTATAAATCACTGCTACACCGCATACAAACAAAGAATATTCTCCCTAATACCTGTAGACTTTGTCGAATTCTATGTCGAATTCTATGCCCCTCAATTGACTTATTCCTATCGCCTTTAAAAAGCACTGCACTTAGGAGCTCTTGTTTAAATCGCATAACATCTCTTTCGATTGCCCGGATGGCACCATCGCAATTGCCTTAGCTTACTTCCTGATACATTCAAAATGTAGCAATAAAAAAACGCGACGTCCAACCTTCAGCCTAACGAATATACAAGCAATCCTTATTAAAAATAAATCAACCCTACTGGAATAGGTGTTTTTATTACGAAATTCTTTTATTTTAATTGTTTTTTATATGAAATAATCGCTACGAAATGGAGCACCTAGCTCAAAAAAAAAGAGAAAAGATCACTTTTTGTTTCAGCATCAGCTTAAAGGTTTGAGAAATTCACTTGGTAACAATTCATTAATATTTCCCTTTAACATCATAACAATTCAATGATAAAGAGCTAACTATCAGTTCATACAAGTAGGCAATCTTTGTATCAGTTAAAATAAAATAACACAATTACTTTATGAAAAGATTATTCAAATCAGCTTTATCAATTGCATTAGTATCAGCTTTAATCGTTAGCTGTTCATCAGACGACAATTCAAACGACAACGGAGGAGGTCCAAATCCAGGAGAGAACATTGGACAAACACTAAAAAAAGGACAGACACTTACTTTAGAAAAAAATAAAAAATACAACCTATCAACGAAATTGGTAGTAGAAGATGGAGCAACCTTAAACATTGAAGAAGGGGTTGAGATCATCGGAACAGGAGGAACATCTTCTTATATCGCGGTTGCACAAGGAGGACAAATCTTTGTAAAAGGAACCAATACAAACCCAGTTGTTATGACTGCTCTTGAGAAAAAAAGAGGAAGCTGGGGAGGTTTAGTAGTATGTGGAAAAGCTCCGATCAACAAAGCTAAAACAGCTACTGCAGAGGTTTCTGATTTAACGTATGGTGGAGATGTAACCAACGACAATTCAGGTTCTATCCGTTACTTGAGAATTGAGTACGCAGGAGCAAACTTTAACAGTGAGAAAGAATTCAACGGATTATCTTTATTCGGAGTTGGAAGCGGAACAAAAATTGAATACGTACAAGCACACGAGGGTTCTGATGACGGATTCGAGTGGTTTGGTGGAACTGTAAGTGCACAATACTTAGTATCTAGCCATAACGATGATGATCAGTTTGACTGGACAGAAGGATGGAGTGGACAAGAAAACAAATTCTGGTATTCTAAGCAAAGTGGAACAGCAGACAAAGGATTTGAAGCGGACAACAACTCAAAAACAAGAACAGCAGAGCCTTATTCTAATCCAACAATTGACGGAATTACTTTAATCTCGGCAGTAAAAGGAGAAGGAACAGCGATGAAATTACGTGAAGGAACAAAAGGAAAACTGAACAACGTAGTGTTAAGTGGATGGAAAACAGCCTTTGACGTAGAGCATGACGAAACAATTGCAAACGTTGCTAATGGATCATTACTTGTAAACACAGTTAAACTAATCGATGTAACAGAAAAAGCAAAAGGTAAAAATACAGCAGGCGAATCAGTAGATGTAAATGGTGTATTTGTAGAAGGTGAAAACCAAGGAGCTGGTAACGGTTCAAATACACCAGAGTGGACAAAAGGCTGGACTGCAGGGTTATAAGAATTTGATTTTTTTAAATCACAAACAAGAATAAGTCACTAATTTATGTTAAAGAAAAATATTTGCCCTAAAAAGCAAATATTTTTTTTATCATATAAGAAATATTTACTATTTTTATACGACTAATTTTGTTTGGATGATTAAAAATTACTTTCATAAACATTTCTTTATTATAACGTTTGTATTGCTTACCGGTCTGAGCTTTGCTCAGGTGAGTACTGTTGGTACACCTCAAAATAAAGCAACAGTTGTGAAAACAATTGAAAATCTTTCTATTTATCCTAATCCCGTTACAATAAACGGTAAGATAGCGATCGAAACAAAAAACAATGAGGCTAAAGAAATCGAAATTTACAACGTAGTGGGTAAGAAAATTTTCTCCACAAGCCTAAATACCAAAGAATTAGTTTTACCTAATACCGTGACAGCAGGAATTTACATTATCAAAATTAAAGAAAATAACACCTCTGCAACGCGAAAACTAATTGTCAAGTAACAATACGCATTTTAGATAAATCTAAAGCATCCTTTCAACAAGGATGCTTTTTTTATTGTACTTTTGTACCAAATTATTGCATTGTGTTTACACCAGAAGATATCATTAGCATACAAACCCGAAAAGAGTTTCATAAAATAGCGATGAAAGTATATCGCTTTCAGTATGAGAACAATACGGTGTATCGTGAATTTTGTAATCTCATTCGAAAAACACCGACTGAAGTTCGCAGTTTAGATCAAGTTCCCTTTCTCCCTATTGAATTCTTCAAAAATAAAGAGGTATTGAGTAGTACACGACCTGTTCAAACTACTTTTACTAGTAGCGGTACAACGGGAATGATCACAAGCAAACACCAGGTAACGGACTTAACGTACTATGAAGAGAGTTTTAGAAAGGGATTCGCTTATTTTTATGGACCGATAGAAGATTACGTCGTTTTAGCTCTATTGCCCTCTTATTTAGAAAGAGAAGGATCTTCTCTCATCTATATGGCAGAAGACTTTATTCAAGAATCTAAGCATCCGGAGAGTGGGTTTTACCTTCATAACTATGAAGACCTAATCACTACACTACACCAGTTAGATCAGCAGGGGAAAAATGTTCTTTTATTAGGAGTAACTTACGCACTACTCGATATTATTGAACAGCAGCAATTCAAGCTAAACAACACCATTATCATGGAAACAGGAGGAATGAAAGGCAAGCGAAAAGAAATGATTCGAGCAGAACTTCACTCAATCTTATGCGAGGGATTTGGTGTAACTAAAATCCACTCCGAATATGGAATGACAGAACTGCTCTCTCAAGCCTATTCGCTTGGTGATGGCCTCTTCCAATGCCCTAGTTGGATGGATATCGTAATTCGAGACCCTGAAGATCCTTTAACGCGAATTGAAGCTTTCGGAAAAACAGGAGGAGTTAACGTTATCGATTTAGCCAATATCAACTCTTGTTCTTTTATCGCCACACAAGACTTAGGGAAAAAATTCGAGGATGGTAGCTTTGAAATATTAGGTCGATTTGACCATTCCGACATCAGAGGGTGTAACCTCATGGTCGTATAATACAAGAGGGAGATTTTACTGATAAAACCTCCCTCTTTTTTATTTGTCCAATAAATCGTTCTTCTCCGCAAAATAGTCGCAAAAGTCGCGCATAGTAGCCGACATCTTCTCATCTTCCGTCGCACGTTCATAGGTATCTGCCATAGCGACTAACGTCTGATGAAAAAACTTCTTCATTTCATCTACAGGCATATCTTTTGTCCACAAATCAATACGCAGTGTTTCTTGTACTTTATCATCCCATATTGACAACAACATGGCCTTTGATTTTGCCTTATCTACTCCACCATCTTTAGCGGTCCAAGTTAATTTTTCAGGAACGCGATTCTCATCTAATTCTACTCTAATATTGATATCAGAAACGTGATTTTTACTCATTACTTCTTGGGTTTATACTTTGATTTTTCAAAAATATCTTTTGCATTCATTGCAAAGAGTTCCTGCAAAGTTACATTATTATTTTCCATAAACGAACGAACAATTTGCCACCCCATCCAAACACCAACTCTACCAGGGGATTCACTATCAATATCCAAATAGAACTTGCTGAAAGGTGCAGGATCAATGAAGCGAGCTGCTAATTTCCCATCCGTATCAAACATCAACTGATTATCGATAAAATAGCGCCAAACTTGCGCTTCATTTGCCACACACCACGCATATTCTTCCTTGGTGTACGTTATCAGTGTTTCCTTCGCAACTCCAGGTAATAAAGCCTCTTTTGCATAAGCCATTTTCCCTTTTTGTATCATCGCACCAAGAAAGGTGCGATCCATACTCTTAGGCAATTTTTGAACAACAAAACTCTCAGCCATATCGGGTAAGATTTGAGTGCGATCAAACGTGGTATGGGTATATGCTGGAAAACTCTTATAAAAGTGATGATCACTGCCTAAATACGTATCTAAACTTACAAGTGCTAGTGTATCTGCATAAATGGCCTTCACTGAAACATCTACTTCAGAAAGTACGGTAATCAGTTTTTTATCTGCAGACTCTTCAGGATAATAATACTTGATATATTGAAATAAACGCTTTAAATCTTCCGGTAAAGTACCTAAATCTGCGTATTGTTTCGTTACTTCATCCTGCAGTTCTTGGAAAATAGTGTCTTTTTTCTTCTCTAACCAAGCATCATCAGAGACACCTTCAGGAAACATATAGGGAAATTTCGCTTTTAACGATTGGAAGTCCTCATCCTTACCGTTGTAAAACTCTTGATCAAAGCGTTCTACAACAACCTCCATCGGTATTTGTTCTACTTCTTTGTCTAACTTCGATTGGGGGTTCCCACAACCCACAACAAAAAAACCAGAAACCAACAAGAAGGATAAAGATATTTTGCTAATTTTGAACATAGTATTCTTGAATTATTATTCTAATCACTACAAATATAAAAAGAAGAACCACAAATCAATCACAAAATTACCATGATGAATCAAAACTTTCAGACCGAAGCGGTAACGCATTACATCGTTGAATGGCTTAAGAATTATGCTTTAGAAAGTGGGGTCAAAGGATTCACTATTGGTATATCTGGAGGGATTGATTCTGCCGTCACCTCTACACTATGTGCGATGACAGGATTGCCGTTACTCTGTGTGGAAATGCCAATTCACCAAGCGAATTCACAACTGAACAGAGCCAAAGAACATTTGGATTTTTTAAAAGCTAACTTTTCCAATGTAAATACGGCAACAACCGATTTAACATCGACATTTGAACTTCTCAAACAACATATTCCAACGACTGAGGAAGAACAGCTCCAAGCGTTAACACTAGCGAATACAAGAGCGAGACTACGAATGACCACCTTATACTACTATGCAGGCATTCACCGCTACCTGGTTGTTGGAACAGGAAACAAAATAGAAGATTTCGGTGTGGGTTTCTTTACGAAATACGGCGATGGTGGTGTAGATATAAGTCCAATTGCAGACTTATTAAAATCACAAGTGCGCTTAATTGGTGAATACGTAAAAATTCCTCAAAGCATCTGTAAAGCCAAGCCAACAGATGGATTATTTGGAGATGATCGCACAGATGAAGATCAATTAGGAGCAACGTACGATGAACTTGAAGCAGCGATGCTTGCTGTGGATCAAGGTAAAACATTAGCAGACTTCGATGAGGGCAGAGCAAAAGAAGTCTATCTTATTTATACACGCTTGAATCGAATCAATCAACATAAAATCAATCCGATTCCTGTCTGTACCATTCCTCAACATTTAAAATAATTACAATGATAAAAAAATATTGTCTTATACTTGGATCTCTTGTACTGTTTACTGGTTGTGATATAAACGACGATTACTATGACAGAGACCAATTCATCCGAACAGAAGGCTTAGAGCAGTACGGATGCTATAATACGAAGGAAAACTTGTTTGTACCAAGTCTTAGAGGAAATGAATTTATCATCATTACCAATTCATATGACTATAGAAAATTAGTTCAAGGTTGTAACGCTGCCCTTGATTTTAGATACTTTGACTTAATCATTGGACAATATTGGGTGGAATCTAATACAGAAGACATTAAATATATCTACAGAAAAAACCGATATAACGAATTCATCCTATCCGTTGAATTTCTACAAAATTGGGGTGGTCGACCGCGATACGTCACGTATCATGCCATCGTTCCCAAACTACACCCGAATGACCCGGTCTACGTAGAGACTGTAGAACTCCTGCCTTAGCGCTTTATAGGAGACATCAAGCAACGATAAGACATTAATCTCATATTGGTATATAAAAATAAAGAAAGTCCTTAAAAGGGCTTTTTTTGTGAGTTTTGCGTTGTGAGTCGTTCGTCGTTGGTTGTCCCGATTATCGTTTAAATAAAGGGCTTTCTATTTCAGAAAAATTGACCGATACCTCATAACTGATAACAGATAACCAAAAAAAAAGCCTGACTACTAACGTAATCAGGCTTTTCAAAAGAAGGGCGACGACATACTCTCCCACCATGTGGCAGTACCATCTGCGCTAGCGGGCTTAACTTCTCTGTTCGAAATGGGAAGAGGTGAGCCCCGCCGCAATAACCACCCTAAAGCGGTTGTTATAAGTTTATTGCTAATCCTATAACTAATTTTGTATATTATAACAGAACAAATACATATCTTTTTAGAAAGTTGCCCTCCCTCTCTATTAAGAGAGGGAGATACACATAAGCTTACGGGCTATTAGTACTACTCGACTTTGACATTACTGCCTTTACATCTAT